>CAZDWF010000118.1:0-10584 GCA_964508895.1 uncultured Bacteroidales bacterium | reverse complement strand
CCATCGTCGAACTTTGCAACACTTTGAAGTTTTTCTATTCCATCATTAACCTTGCTGATTGGTGCAAGCTGGTCTGTACCTTTATTGAATTTCTCAGATACAAACACCATAATTTTTTTTGCTTCGTTATAGGCTACTTTCGGATCATTAAATGTATCATCAATTTTTCTGGAAAATGTATTTAGCTGAAAGAAAACTGTTACCAGTATAAGAATGGATGCTGCTATACTTGTAATAATATAAACAGAAGATCTTTTGCGGAAGGAAAATTTGATGATCTTTCCATCATCTTTAATACTATCCAGTACCTTTTTATCAAAATCAGATCCAAGCTCATTAAATGAAGTAGCTTCATGAAAACACTGGAACTGACTCTTTAAAGACTGAAGATGGGATGGGACATCATCCCTCTGAAAAAACTCCCTAAGTTCTTTTTCCTCAGAGAGAGAGCTTTCCCCTTCGAAGTATTTTTGTAAGATTTTTTCAATTTTTTGAGAACTCATAACTGTTAAGTTTTATCATTTCGTCTCTGATCTTTTTCCTTGCTCTTGATAAGATTACCCTGATATTATTTATACTTAATCCTGAAACATCAGCTATTTCATCAAAATCCAGGTGTTCAATATCCCTTAAATGAACTACCTCTTTTTGCTGTTCAGGAAGTGAATTAATTATCAAATGAATTTTTTGAATTGACTCAGTCATTTCATAAATACTTTGAGGTGTTTGTGTATCTATTTCCTGGGAATCCTCATTAATCTCATTTTCTTTCCACTTCTTTGATTTAAGCTTATCGATACAAAGGTTTCGTGTCATAGTCATGGAGAAAGCTTCAATGTTTCTGTAATCACTAAGGTTTTCTTTTTTACTCCAGAGTTTTAAAAAAACATCCTGCACAACATCCTCTGCCTCCTGGCAATTATTCAGCATTCTTTTTGCAAATCTGAATAATTTATTCTTTAATGGGAAAACCTTTATTTTGAATTCTTCGAGGCTCATTTCAATTTTAAGACGACCGTTACTACAATTTATTACAAGATAAGCTGAATTTCTCTTTTTCTAATTCATTAATCATAAAAAAGGACAAGTTTGCAGGCCGAGGATCACCTTTTATTGTCACGCGTAATGCTTGACGCGTGACGGGTAGGGATTATTTTTATAGTCGCTTGGAAAACTGCGAATTTTGGTTATTTTTGTATGCTATTTTTCTATTATCAGGAAATTAATCATTGAAATAATATATTTTATTAACCAAAACTATTATTATGTTAAAAGGACATCCTAAGGGATTATTAGTGGCCTTCTTTTCCAATATGGGAGAGAGATTCGGCTTCTATACAATGATGGCAATTCTAGTGCTTTTTCTCCAGGCCAAATATGGTTTAACAGAAGAAGAAGCTGGTGGTTATTATAGCTGGTTTTACTTTGGAATTTATGGTTTAGCTCTCGTTGGCGGTTTGCTTGCAGATGCTACAAATAAATACAAAACTGTTATACTTGCCGGTATTATTATAATGTTTGCAGGATATGCTGTTATGGCTATCCCGGGGTTAACATTAACCATTACCTTAATTGGATTATTTACAATTGCTTTTGGTAACGGACTCTTCAAAGGAAACTTACAGGCTGTTGTTGGTCAGATGTACGATAATCCTAAGTATTCTAAAGTCAGAGACTCTGCATTTATGATATTTTACATGGGGATCAATATCGGAGCATTCTTTGCCCCATTTGTTGCTACCGGTGTCAGGAACTGGTTCTTAAGAACGCAAGGGTTTGAACATGACGGAAGTCTTCCCGCCATGTGCCATGCCTACCAAAATGGCGAATTAGCTGACATACCTGCATTTCAATCTCTTGCTGATAAAGTAAGCGGTACCCAGATCACAGATTTAAGTGCTTTTGCAAATGAGTATCTGAATGCTTTTTCTGTAGGATATAATTATGCTTTTGGGATTGCTGCTGGTGCAATGATCATTTCATTACTGGTTTACATTATTTTCAACAAATATCTTCCAACTAAAGAACGCAAGCCGAAAGTAAAAGACGATAAAGCAGCTGATGGCAAGATCAAATTCGGAAACCAGATTATGTCAGGTCTTATTGCAACACTCATAGGTATTGGAGTATCAGTTGGAATCTGGTTCGCTTCAGATAATGTTGACACAGCATTTGCGGTGGGCTTATTTGTTGTATTTGCTGTATGGATCTTCCTGATCTCATCTAAAGAGGAGAGGCCAAGGATATCAGCACTCATGCTGGTGTTCCTTGTAGTAATCTTCTTCTGGATGTCGTTCCACCAGAACGGACTTACACTGACATTCTTTGCAAAGGATTATACCGTTAAAGAAGTGGATGCCTTTACACATATCTTCTTCAGCCTTGAATCCATACTCTGCTTTATAGGTGCAGTAGTTGGATTCTTTATCATAATTTTCAGGAAGAAACTTACAGATAAGATTATAGGACTGGTTATGCTGGTTGTACTGGGTTATTTCACCTATTACCTCATGAGCAATAACCATCCTACCAACAACCCTATAGCACCGGAAGTATTCCAGTCATTCAATCCACTGTTCATAGTAGCACTTACATTCCCTATCATGGGTGTATTTGCATGGCTGAGGAAGAGAAAGATGGAGCCATCCACACCAAAGAAGATTGGTATTGGTATGATCATCGCCTCACTTGGATTTGTGATACTTATGGTCGGTTCATTTAAACTGATATCACCTCATGAATTACAGTTTATTGATGAGGCAGGCAAAATGCAGTACAACCCTGTTCCTGATTCATCCAGGATATTACCTTACTGGCTGATCAGCAGTTATCTTGTTTTAACCATTGCTGAATTATTCCTGAGCCCGATGGGACTTTCATTCGTGTCAAAAGTTGCACCGGAGAGATTCCAGGGACTTATGCAGGGAGGCTGGCTGCTTGCAACTGCTGTTGGTAACAAACTCCTCTTTGTGGGTAGTTTCTTCTGGGGAAAACTGGATCTCTGGCAACTTTGGGCAATATTTATTGTTTGTTGCTTAATTTCTGCTATCTTTATATTCTCAATCATGAAACGATTGCAGAGAGTAACTGAAGGAGCTTAGAAATGCACACCAATATGAAATAAAGAGCAACAATACTTCTGAAAAGGAGTACTTGTTTTCTTCATCGTTTGGAGCACCTCGTAAGGGGTGCTCTTTTTTTTGTTAACAATTATTGCTACAAATTGAAGGAGTTTCCTCATTCGTATCGTTTATAAACGATACTCATTCGGAATGACAGGTATCAGTCTGACACTTGTCATTTCGAAGGAGCAAAGCGACTGAGAAACCTCCATCTTTTCATATCTTTGTCCACTAAATGAATTACCCCTGGAAACATATACGTCGCTTCAACTCATATTCTGAATATTTCAGGAGGACTTTCGGAGAAAGAGTTCAGAAATTAAGCATAGATGCAGGATTTACCTGTCCGAACAGAGACGGCACACTGGCACGAGGTGGCTGTACTTATTGTAACAATAATGCTTTCAACCCTTCCTATTGCCATCCTGAAAAATCTGTTAAACAACAAATAGAAGAAGGAATAGAATTTCACAGAAAAAGATACCGAAGGGCAAGCAAGTATCTTGCATATTTCCAACCATACTCAAATACTTATGCGCCTGTTGATGAACTGGAAGAAATATATAAACAGGCTACTTCATTCCCTGATGTTGTGGGATTGGTTATTGGAACTCGACCTGATTGTATTGATGATAAAAAAACTTGACTTCTTTAAGGAATTGTCAAAGGATCATTATGTGATCATAGAATACGGAATAGAATCCTGCTACAACAATACCCTTGAAAAAATTAACCGCCAGCATAGCTTTGAGCAGTCGGTAAAGGCTATAGAGATGACTGCAGCAAAAGGAATACATACAGGAGCCCATATCATCTTCGGACTTCCCGGGGAAAGCCGTGAAGAGATGTTTGCAGAGGCAGAGATACTTTCCAAATTACCACTCAACACCATTAAGTTTCATCAGCTACAGATCATTACAGGAACGAAAATGGCAAAGGAATTCGAAGCAGAACCGGAAAGTTTTGACCTCTTCAGCCTTGAAGAATACATTGAATTCATAATTACATTTATTGAAAAGCTTAATCCTGAATTCGTAATTGAAAGATTTGCCGGAGAAGTACCGCCACGATTCCTGGCCGGGCCCGGATGGGGACGGATACGAAATGATGAGATATTGGTGAAGATAGAGAAGAAGATGGAGGAGTTGGGGACATGGCAGGGGAAGAAGTTTAATGATTAGGCGATTATTCGATAATACGATATTCGAAGTTGGCTCTGCGTAATCGTATAATAGGCAATCATTTTATCATTTTAGAGAATTATTTCCCTTCAAAACATATATCTTGAATTAACTCCCTGATAATCGTATATTTATATCTGATTTAAGAGTTAAAATGAATAAGTGGCATAAAATAATTGTCTTATTTATTGTAATTATTTATTTCTCACCGGGAATTATATACTCCCAGAAGGAGCGATATAAATTCAGGCATTTGACTACCAATGATGGCCTTCCATCCAATAATGTCAGTTCAATAATAAAGGATAGCAAAGGCTTTATGTGGTTTGGAACAACTAATGGCCTTGCCCGTTATGACGGTTATAATATAAAGAAATATCCCTTTCCAACAGACTCTCTATCAGCAAAAAAATCGCAAACTGTCAAAGCCGTTTTTGAAGACCTGTATGGAAATCTTTGGGTAGGGACATCTCAGAACGGACTTCAGCTACTGGATAGGGTTAGTGAAACTTTTTCAGGCTTTGTTCATCATCCTGACAAAAATCCATCGAGTCTGAGTCATAATAGTGTGAATACAATTTTTCAGGATAGTGATAGTGCTTTGTGGATAGGTACAAAGAATGGTCTGAATAAATTTGATTACAAGAATAGAAGTTTTACCGCATATAAGCAGTATTCTGAAAGACCGGGTAGTCCAATAGATAATATTACAACAATATTTGAGGATAAATCTGGAAACTTCTGGATTGGAACAATGGACGGATTGTATTTATTTGACAGGAAGAAGAAGGTTTTTGACATGTTTGATTTTAGAATGGATATTCCTGCGGGCAAATACAGAAGGATCAGTTCCATTGTAGAACATAAGAATGGTATTTTATGGATAGGTACCCACTGGGGAGTCTTTAAATACAACAAAAATAATAATCAAGTAAAAAATTATCTCCCAAGAAATGTTCATCAGTCTTTAAATCGATCTCAACATCCAAATACATTCTTGAGCAATCTATTTGTTATGTCAATAATAGAAACAGAAAGATCTGACGATCAGTTTATATGGATTGCAACACGTTGGGGATTGAATAAATTTGATACTAAAAACGAAAAGTTTGAAACAATATATGCGAGTCCTGATTTTCCGGAAAGCATTTCTACAAATTCATTATGGGGACAATACCTTGATGATGCAGGTCAATTATGGATTGCAACATCAGATGCTGGAATAAATATATTAAATACAATGCCAGAATCATTTCACCAGGTCCTGATAAAACCACCTGGTACAAAATTTAATTTTTCTGCAGCATGCTTTCTGGTCGATCATGAAAAAACAATTTGGATTGGAGCAATTGATGGAGGTGTATTTGAGTATAACAGGGATTTCAAACTTATTGCAAGGCATAAAAAATGGGAATTTTCCCCAGATAAACCACAGAATAATCGAATCGATATCATTTATGAGGATACTGACAAAAATATCTGGCTTGGATTTTATGAATGGGGATTAGTTTTCTTCGACAGGGAAAAAAAGACTTTCAGGCAAATAGAACTACTTAATAAATTTGGTGCTTCAAAGCCAGAAACCGTTGATAATATTATCCAGGATAAACATAGTATTTTATGGATTGGTACAAATGCAGGTTTATACATCAAAAACTTAAAGGAAGGGATCACATCTCCAGCAAAGATTATCAATCACCAGGATTTATACATGGCTGACATAAAACGATTATTTATAGATTCCGAATTCAATCTTTGGATCAGTACGAAAAATAATGGCCTGTACCTACTTAAAGTAGAAGATAGAGATTCATTGGATTTTCATAATTATTTGAATGATCATCATAATTCAGATGGGTTCAGCGGAAATTATATTTATTCTATTTATGAGGATCAAAAAGGTACGCTGTGGTTTGGTTCAGATATTGGCTTGAATAAATTTAATTCCTCTCAAAGGAAATTTGAGTCTGAAGGAGAATTCAATTCTAGGCTTCCTGGAAAAATATTACAGATTTACGGAGATGATAATAATAATTTGTGGATATTTCATGCAACTAAAGGATTGATAAGGTATCAACCCTATTCAGATGACATGAATAATGTGAAGATCTTTGACAACGGGGATGGATTACCATTTGATAAATTTAACACTTACTTTTCATATATCAATTCATTTTATCAAAGCAATGATGGAAGGCTTTTTATGAGCAGTGGCATAGGTACCGGGGAGAGCTTTTTCTGGTTTCTTCCTGATGGCATTATTGACAATAAACATAAACCTGAGGTTGTTATAACAAGTTTCAATATTGCAAATGAAAGTTTTTTGACAGATACCAACATTAATTTCAAAAGAGAAATTAGTTTAAAATACAATCAGAATTTTTTCACATTCGAATTTGCAGCTCTTGATTTTATTGTCCCGGAGAAAAATCAATATGCATATTTCCTTGAAGGCTTTGAAGATGACTGGATATATTCAGGTATACGGAGAACAGCAAATTACACGGGTGTCCCACCCGGAAATTATACTTTTAAGGTAAAAGGTTCAAATAATGATGGGTATTGGAATGAGGAAGGAACCTATATTACTGTTTACATTTCACCTCCATATTGGAAAACCTGGTGGGCCTATCTGGTTTATGTTTTAACATCTATCACAATAATATATCTCATACTCATATACTTCCTTAGAAGACAACGATTATTACATAAGCTGGCATTGGGGCAGGCCGAATCTGAGAAATTAAAGGAACTGGATAATTTAAAAACAAAATTCTTCACAAATATATCACATGAATTTCGTACTCCCTTAACCCTCATTCTTGGCCCAATACAGCAATTATTAGACAAGGTAAAAAATCAAAAAGACAAAAATGTTTTAACGATAGCTATTCAAAATACAAGAAAGTTAACTGATCTTGTTAACCAGTTACTGAGCATTTCAAAACTGGAGTCAGGAAAGATGAAACTTCAAGTTACTGAACTTAATATCGTGAAACTGGCAAAGGAATATTCACAATCTTTTGAATCTTTAGCAAAACAGAATAAAATTGAATATAGCTTTACTAGTGAAGAAAAGATTATTAATATATTTATTGACAGGGGGAAATTTGAAAGGATACTTTTCAATTTACTTTCCAATGCATTCAAATTTACTGACAGATATGGAAAGATTAAGTTGAAAGTAATCCGTCAATTACATTATGTAAAGATTTCCATTTCGGATACCGGTTGTGGAATACCACCTGGAAAACTTAAAAGCATTTTTAATCGTTTTTATCAGGTTGATGATTCTGCATCAAGAGAACAGGAAGGAACGGGGATTGGATTATCCATTGTAAGTGAAATGATAAATCTGCATCACGGAAAAATTGAAGTTAATAGCAAATTGGGAAAAGGCACTACATTTTTGTTATTCTTTCCCTTAGGCAAAGAATACATTCAGGCTGATGAATATATTGATACCGGAAATTCAGATGTAAGTGATTTCCAATCATTAATTAGTCCACAAAGAATTGATAAAATTGATAAAGATGACGACAAATTAACAAATGATATTGGATTAGAATCGAAGCCATTATTACTTATAGTTGAAGACAATGCAGATATGCGAACGTATATTCGCGGATATTTTGAAAAATCATTTAAAATAATAGAAGCAAAAAACGGGAAGGAAGGAATAAAAAAGGCTGGCAAATATATACCGGATATTGTTATTAGTGATATAATGATGCCAAAAATGGATGGCTATGAGTTTTGTAAAAAATTGAAAACTGATGAAAAAACAAGTCATATTCCCATCATCCTCCTTACTGCCAGAGCATCAAAAGAAAGCCGGTTAGAAGGGCTTGAAACGGGAGCAGATGATTTTATCACCAAACCTTTTGACGGAGAGGAGTTGCAGGTCAGAGTAAAAAATCTTATCGTACAGCGAAAAATGTTACGCGAATTTTACAGGAAAGATCTTGAGGTTATACCAGATAATAGAATTGAGAAAATCCTGTCTGTTGATGACAGGTTCCTGCAAAAAGCGAAAGAAGTAGTCAGAACGAATCTTACAAATCCTGAATACAAGACTGAAAATTTTGCCTCAGATATGGCTCTCAGCCGTTTCCAACTTCATCGAAAACTCAGTGCATTGATTAATCAATCCGCCACTGAATTCATACGAACAATACGATTAAATTATGCAATGGAATTATTAAAAAGCAGGGCGGGAACTGTTTCAGAAATTGCCTATGATGCAGGATTTAACAATCCAACCTATTTTTCCATTAGTTTCAAGAAACATTTCGGAATATCACCCAGGGATTGTCTCAATACTATTAACAATGGTCATAAATCCTGATTGCATTTAACCTATGCAACATTAGATAAAGTATTTGAAACATTACCCAATACTATTTAGCCAACCTCATTTTACTTTTACTTCATCATTTCACAAATTGAAATTAATCATTAAAAACGGAGGTTGACATGTTTACACAATTACCCTTACTATCTATTAGGACTTTGTTAAAAGAACAATCGAAGAAATTCAAGACTTTTCTATTTATCATGCTAATTTTGCTTAGTATGAATGCATTAGCTCAGACAAACTGGATAAAATATGATAATAACCCGATTTTAGAATTAGGACATGTTGGAAGTTGGGATGAACAAGGGGGAATAGCAGGATCAGTGATATTTGACGGCATCATTTATCACATGTGGTATAGTGGTTCCGATGGAAGTACTTTTCGTATTGGACATGCAACATCAGATGATGGCTTCTCCTGGACAAAGGATCTAATGAACCCTGTTTTGGATATCGGAAGCGCAAGCAGCTGGGAGAATTATAATGTTTTCATGCCCAGCGTTCTTCTTGTTGATTCTATATTTCATATGTGGTATAATGGTGATGATGGATATAATGAGCGTATAGGGCATGCCACTTCAATTGATGGAACCAACTGGATTAAAGATGTAAATAATCCTGTGCTTGATCTTGGCCCTTCAGGTAGTTGGGATGACTTTGAGATATTTCCAATGGCAGGATCAGTAATATTTATTGACACCATGTTCCACCTCTATTATGGCGGTATTGGAATGTCTCAAGGACAATATGCCATAGGACATGCAACATCAACCGATGGATCAACGTGGACTAGAAATTCACAAAATCCTATCATGGAAGCAGGTTATTGGGGTGACTTTGATGACTTTGGTGTAATACCAGGAAGTGTTTTGTTCGATGGCGACACATTCGAAATGTGGTATAGCGGATGTGATGACACATACTATAGGTATCGTATTGGATATGCATTTTCAACTGACGGTATTAACTGGACCAGGGATACCGCAAATAATCCTGTGATAGATTATGGTCCATCCGGGAGCTGGGACCATCAAAGAGCCTGGTATGCATCCGTTTTGTATGACGATAATACTGGTCATCTGAAAATGTGGTACACAGGTGGAGAATTTTACACAGGTCGTATAGGTTATGCTTTTGACGATACGCATGTAAGTATTGTTGAACAATTATTTCAGCCGCAATCTCATGAAATAATAGAATTGCAGAACTATCCAAATCCATTCAAGACGTCAACAACAATCGAATTCTCTCTTGCTTCACCGAAGAAAATTACAGTATCTGTTTACGATCTTTCAGGAAAACAACAGAAGAAAACTATTGCAAAGCACCTTACTTCAGGAAAACATCAGTTCGAATGGAATGCCTCAGGATTGGAGGAAGGAATCTACTTCGTTCAATTGAAAACAGGAAAAGAGATCATTAGCAGAAAGTTACTTAAGCTTAAATAGAGAAACAGTATTTGGATCAGGTAAATAAATTTTGGACTGGTTAACTAAATAGCTATAAGTAAAGTTATGCCAAAACGAGTGCAGAAAGCCAGTTCTCTGCATCCATTTCAGCCATTGATTATTAGAAAATTGAAATTTGTTTGCCTATTGGAATTTGCTCATTGATTATTTATCCCTACCTGCCTTCTTCAGAGCCTCACTGATGATCCACTCCATCTGCCCGTTGACACTGCGGAATTCATCGGCAGCCCACTTCTCCACCCTTTCGAGCATTTCAGGATCTAATCGTAGAACAAAAGCTTTCTTTTTCGACATATTTTAATGATGTAGCGTTCCTGTGTTCACTATTGGCGTTGCATCCTTGTCTGAACATAATACAACCATAAGGTTACTTACCATGGAGGCTTTTTTATCGTCATCAAATTCTATGATATCTTTTTTTGAAAGCTGGTTCAATGCCATTTCCACCATGCCTA
>CAZDWF010000117.1:0-10967 GCA_964508895.1 uncultured Bacteroidales bacterium | reverse complement strand
GTAGAGAAAGATTATATAGATCATGCTGTAAAAGTTTTTTCAGGATGGGGTCTGAAGGTAAAGCTGGGTGAAAATCTTTTTAAAGAAGATCATCAGTTTGCCGGAAGTGACAAAGAAAGAGCTGGTGATCTACAAAAAATGCTCGATGACACAAAAGTGAATGCAATAATTTGTGCAAAAGGAGGATATGGAACTGTAAGAATTATTGACAACATTGATTTCACAGCATTCATTGAAAATCCTAAATGGATATTGGGTTTCAGTGATATGACGGTTTTGCATTCACACATTAATAATAATTTTGGAATTGAAACACTTCACGGACCCATTCCATCCACCTTTGCTGATTTAACTGAAAAAGCATTGCAATCAGTTAAAGATGCGTTATTAAGTAAAAATACAAACTACGATATTCCCTCTCATGAACTTAACTGCAAAGGATCTGCAAAAGGAATACTCACAGGAGGAAACCTATCAATACTATATAGTCTTATGGGTTCCATTTCAGAGATAGACACTGATGGAAAGATTCTTTTCCTGGAAGATGTGGATGAATATCTCTATCATATCGACCGCATGATGATGGCCTTGAAAAGAGCAGGAAAGTTGAGCAATCTTGTCGGCCTTATCATTGGTGGTATGACAGAAATGAATGATAATACTTCAAAATTCGGCAAAAATGCATATGAGATAATCCTTGATGCCGTAACCGAATACGACTATCCTGTAATTTTTTCCTTCCCGGCAGGGCACATTTCGGACAATAGGGTATTAATACTTGGAAGAGGACATGAAATGATTGTAGGTGATGATGTCTCCCAATTGAATTCAGAATAACGAATAAAGAGTTCAGAATTCAGAAGTGATGCAAATAGTAATTGACGTACTGGTTACTAGTCGCTGGTCGTTTTCAGCTAGAATCTTTCAACTTACACCCAATTCTTAATTATTAATTCTCAGTGGCTGATCACAACGAACTCGGTATAAAAGGCGAAGAACTCGCCCTGGCTTTCCTTTTTAAAAAAGGCTATTCCATCCTGGAAAAGAATTTTCGTTTTGGAAAAAATGAGGTGGACATTATTGCTGAGAAGAACGGTTTTATTGTTGTGGTGGAAGTTAAAACACGTTCATCCGACTACTATGGTGATCCTGAAAATTTTGTGACCATGAAAAAACAATCCTTCATGATCAGGGCAGCTAACCACTATATCCATAAATATAACAGACAGGAAGAAGTTCGATTTGATGTTATTGCAGTTTTGATAAGCAGCAATGGAAATTCTATAAGCCATATTGAGGATGCCTTTTATCCTACACTTTGAAAATGAAGGAGTTTTCGTACTTTTGTAGCCGAAAGGGTTCTCGCAGATTTCAAAGAAATATTTCTCACAGATCATCACGGATGAAACACAGATTTACGCAAATTAAAATTTGAAAAGAAATTAATGGAAGAGGAAAAAGATAATAAACGTGGAGGTAAGGCTAAGAAGCAGGGTGATTATTCGAAGTTTTTTAAAAAGGATAAGCCAAAGCAGAAATCCGATAAGAAGGCTAAGTATGAAAAAGGCCGTAAGGATGACTCTCATGAAAGTGAATTCCTGGGACGAAAGCCAAAGAAGTACAGTAAAACACCTTATACCAAAGGTACTGATGATGGGCCTATCCGCCTGAACAAGTATATAGCTGATGCGGGAGTTTGCAGCCGAAGGGAAGCAGACAAGCTGATTGAAGCAGGAACAGTTACTGTAAATGGTAAGATTGTTACTGAACTGGGAACCAAGGTTTCCAGGAAGGACAAGGTGGTTTACGGTGGGCAGCTCCTGCGAAGAGAAAAGCTGCAATATGTATTACTGAATAAACCAAAAAACTTCATCACAACCACTGATGATCCGCAGGAAAGGAAAACGGTAATGCACCTTGTAAGAAATGCCTGCAAGGAAAGGATTTATCCTATTGGCCGCCTCGACAGGAATACTACCGGAGTATTACTATTCACCAACGATGGTGAAATGGCTAAGAAACTTACGCACCCTAAACATAATACCCGCAAGTTATACCATGTTGAGCTCAATAAATCCGTTAGCAAGAACGATCTTGAAAAAATAGCTTTGGGAATAGAACTTGATGATGGCTTAATAAAAGTTGATAGCATTTCATACGTGCAGGATTCTGATTCCAAAAAAGAGATAGGCATACAGATACATTCCGGAAGGAACCGCATTGTAAGGCGCATATTTGAATCTTTGGGCTATGAAGTCGTAAAACTCGACAGGGTTATATTCGCAGGACTTACCAAGAAAGATCTTCCCCGTGGTCGGTGGAGGCATTTGACGGAAAAGGAGATTGGGTTTTTGAGGATGGCATAACAGTAAAATTTAATTAAGCAAATAATTCCTGTCTCTAACCAAGTTTAGGAAAGATAAGCTCAATACCATTTACATATTTTGAGCTCTTTGTAAGTCGAAATGGAATATTATTGGTAATGAAAACTGCATTATCATCATTCTCTTTTGAGTACTTCAATTCAACAATATTTTCAGTAGAATGATACGAGTCAAGGAAGGAGTTGTTTTCATCTCCAATACGACAATATGAAAGTTCTGAATCAAGAGTTAACCTGTATTTATGATCAAAACTAATAAAGTATTTGCGCTTATATCTATTTAGCAATGTGGGTCTTAAGCCTTCTAATATCTCACTTGCCCATACAGGCAAATCAGATTTCCGTATTATTTCTTTAATATATTGAAGAGTGAAAGAATCATCAAGTAAAAATGAATCCAAAGGAAATGAAATTTTATTTCCAAGAAATCCTTTACGAATTTTAAATTCAAGAACAGGCTTTTCAATTAAACCCATTTGATTTTTGTACCACCTTATCCTGGCTTTTATTCTGTCAGATTTTCCGGAAACATTATCATAAAAAAAATCCAGTTCAGGAGTATCAAAATAAATATTGTTTATATAACGAGGATAATACAAAGGGGAGAATGCAGCAGGATTCAGAATTATTTGTTGCTGAATACCAAAGTATTCCATATCATTAACAGCAAATTTGCGTTCATACCTGCTTTTTTCATCATTGAATGGTGGTAAAAACATCATTCTGCTTAAAAAGATTTGTTTTCAACAAAAGTAATCTTTACAGAATCGCCGAACTTCTCAACTCTACTCTTGAAAACACTTAATTCATTGACTTTGTCTGAGTCAATTAAAAATGACGCCTCGAATCTATCCGTATTAATATCATACCTTTTCAGTTGGTACTTACCAAAAACTTCTTTAATTATAGATATAACATCCTCAAAATTCGCATCAACAGAATTTGATGAAAAAGTGAGATATAAATTTTGACTTGCAGATTGCTTGAATTTTATCAGGAATCGTCCCCAGATTATTATCATGGCAACAGCAAAAGCAACAGTAACAATAATTGTCTGGTTAGCTCCCAAACCTAAACCTATAGCAATAGCAAAAAACAGATAAGCAAGCTCTTCAGGTTCCTTTATGGCTGCTCTAAATCTTACAATTGAGAGTGCTCCCACTAAACCTAATGATAAAGCAAGGGATGATTTCACAATTGAAATGATAAGCATTGTTGTAAAAGCAATTAATAAAAATACTCCTGCAAATTGCCTCCTGTTGGAAATAGTTCTGGCGCATTTAATATATGTTAACTCCAGGATTATTGATAAGATTATTATTACAATTGCATTGATTAGAAAATCAGTAACTGAAATCTGCTGTTCCTGAGTTATTAAAAATTTCTGAAAAAGACTCCATCTGTTATCCATAAATAATAATATTAAAACCTAATAATTACTATCCGGCAAATTTAAAAAACTTTATTATATAATTCATTCCAACGGAATCAATATAATAGAATATCATTGAAGAGTATTGTGAATTAACATTTTCACCTTCTATTTATATAGAAATTCAGCAATATTTTTTTTATTTCCTTCAAATACTTTATCACCTATTAAAAGCATGGATCCTTTCTCAATGATCATATCAGAATCAGTATTTTTAATACTGGTATTGTTCACAATCATTTTAGCCGGTCCGAACTCAGGCTTTTTCATAAATAAAACCAAGCCAATTACACAGTCTTTTATCTCTGAATTATCAATTTCAACAGTTGATAGATCTTTAGATGCCAGTCCAATATTACTTCCTGTAATAACAGTATTTTTAATACTGAGATAAGATTCTTCTCCACCGCTAATTCCTTTATCCAATGCTTTATCAATTAAAACATCAGTAATGGATATTGTACTTCCTGAGAAATCGATAGCATCATTACCTATATTGCTGAAAGAAGTATTTATTACTTCACCATCACAAAAGTCAGAATCAAAGGCATCTCCAAAGATGGATTCAAATCTTGAGTTCTTTACTGAGAAAGACGATCTGATAGTGTTTAACGCATCTTCACATTGATTTCTATAAAAACTTACATTATTCATTTCAACATCAGATTCATAAAAAGTAACAGCTCCTGTCAATGTCCAACCATCAAAATCAAGAGTATTAAGATTTTCAAAACTAACGTAGTTTAGTTCAGATACATTAGCTGCTTGTAAGATAGTAAAGCCCTTAGCTGATGAATCTGAAGATGTAATCAATATATGATTCTCATGAGTTCCTGACATTTTTAAAGGAGAATAACTTATAAAGCAGGCTTTATTCACCAGATCAATTGTAGTTCCCTGCTCGAAGTTAACTGTATATCCTGAAGGTATTATTATTGGATAATCTACCCATATATCATCTTTCCTGATGAAAATGTTTCGGTCAATGATCGTATCAATAATATTTGAATCACAAAGATTAACTTTAGTCATTAACTCTTGTTGCGGGGTAATGCCGTCAGGGTGAGGCCATGGATTAATAGCTGTTATGTACGTCTCAAAGCCATCTTTTAGCATAAAATATAAGTAGTTTGCTTCATTATAGGATGTAATATCCATGCTAGCTACATCTTTACTGCCATCAAATTTGTTTATTAATGGCTCAGGATGCTGGTACCAATTCATGAACTTATTATTTTTACCTGTTCCGAGGATTATAATATCATTTGGATAATAATTATATATACTGATAAGTGTGCTGTCAGTGTGTTTTTCCCGGGTATATGCATTGACAAAAAACTCAGCTGTGTTTTCATATACAAGTGTATCAAAAAAGAATTCATTTATTACTTTAACATTAAAACTTGTATCTTTCTCAACCTGCTTAATAAATTCTTCTAATGCAGGAAGTTGGTTTCTGATATATTCTGCATTATCAATAATAAACTTATCATTGTATTTGTATTGGGGGAATTCCATTCTTATCAATGAATCATAATAATCTGATTTAGGTTTCAGCTTATCCATTATTGTATTAACAAAATCAGGTTGTGAGAATTCTTTTAAATCGCTTAAATAAAGCGACAAGAATGTAGAATCTATGAAAATATTTTTAATCAAAGAATTTTCACGGTATACTAAATCATCAGTCAGGTATTGATATGCAAATAATCCTGAATGGGAAGTGAGATCCGATATAATTCCACTATAGCAATCAAAGGCAATAGGTTCTATTTTACAAAGTACGGGGTTAAAATAAAATCTTATATTATTCCATCCTATACCATGCTTCATATCAAGTAAGTCTCCCATCGCATAATATGAGGCAAGCTTCTTTAAATCAAATATTTCTGATGGTATTTTCAAATGATTCTTATATTGAAATACTAATTTTTGTGCATTTAAATATTGTTTAAACAATAATGTATCTGAAACAGTCTTTGACGCTCTGAAAGGTTTTATCACAGCAGCATCATAATGTGGGAGTTCAGCACGTTGCCTATTGGTGATATTCGCATATAATTTAATCCATTGCCAATAAGCTTCATCTGAGAATTTTAATATGGGACCTTCTCGCCTTTTATTCCATTCCGGTAAAATTTTGTCAAAATGTTCTTCCCATGCATAATATCCTTTCGATCTATTATTGAAAGAAAATGGAACAAAGCCGTAACGAGTGGTAAGTAAATCTTTGCTGAGATAAAATTCATGTGAGATCCATTCTCTTAGAAATCCTCTTGCAAATGGTGTTTGGATAGAAAAAACCCTCATTCGATTCCAAACATTATCATTCCTGATCTTTATTCTAAACGACCATTTATCACCACGCAAATGATCAAGCCAATCACCTTTTAATCTGATCTTAGCTTTCATCATTTTATCTTCACCAAACAAGATACTATTTACCCAATCATCGTCAGAAGTTTGAAGTATGCCTTCTTCTATGGCAATCTCCCTTTTTTCCATTATTTTAATGTAGTCAGATGTGTCTAGTACAATGGCTAGTTTTTCCTCATTAAAATCCGGATATTTTTTATATTTTGACCTTCTAATCTCAAAGTCATCAAAATAAATCGTATCACCAGATGGATTCCACACATAAATGGAAAAGTAATCGAATTCTGAATTTTTTGACAGAATAGTATATAATTCAAGTTTTTCCCAACCATTGGAATCGATTTCCACTGGTACATTTACCTGTTGGTAATAATCTGCATCCTTGTCCTGGCAAACAAGACTACCTTTTCCATTTTTTGATTTTCTCCAGACACTTATCACAAGATGTATATCCCGGCTGCACTTATGTTGTATATAATTAAATGCATATGGGTTTACCCCAGCCAAAGTCATAATCGAATAATTACCAGATCTGGATACTGACTTGGTTCTAAATTCCTGACCTGAGAATTTTATTGTACTATCTGTGTTAGCAAGCAGTTTATTATCCTTAACAATTTCAGTATCGCACTTAATATTATTAACTGCCGGAAATTGTTCAAATCTGTTACAGGAAATTAATAAGAGAATTAAAACAATAAATAGTGTTAAAAGTTGGATTTCTTTAAACATAGCACAATGTAAGACTCAATAACTTTAATGAACAAATTTAAATAATTTTCAGGGAAGTTTATTTTATAAAACACAGATCTTCCAAAATTCAAATACTTTAATTGCGCAATATTTAAAACTGATAGAACTCAAGTACCATTCTCATTAACATGTTCAAGTATTGATGCCAAACAAGCAATCTGTTCACCGCAGAAGTTATTCAACTAACTGACTATAAGGACATGTTGGGGATTCTTCCTCTCTTAAATTAACATGGATCATATCAGCTTTCAGATATGAGGTTTATTTGATTACATATTCGAAAATCTACAGCCTTCAGGCATTTCATTGTAGAACCATCAATATTAACATTAAAAAGCTTTTTGCTGTCTGGTTTTAGTTTTAAGGACTTCTTTATGCAGAATTTCTCAAAACCCCATTTTTCAGGATTATCTACAACAGAAGCATCCCAGGTATGTTTGAATTGTCCGATCAGCTTATGAATTCCAATATCCTTCAGGGCGAACAGATAAAAATCGCCCGATCCCAGCGGGACTCCTTTCGCCAGAGGGAGGTCTTTGCCCAGGTCACCATTAACAATAATCATAGCCTGGTAAATCCCTTCAGATGCAAGCTCTCCATCCACAAATATTTGCCATTTCCTTTTGCTTTTGAAAGGGGTTTTCATGGTCTTGTTGATACAGGCAAGACTGGCTCCGATAAAAAAGGGACCAAGGTCACCAAATATCTGACTGAATATCCCTTTATAATATTTAATGAAACGATTTTCTGTATAAGTAGGGATTTCTCCAAATATTTCAGCACCTCCATATCCGACGAAATTTCTGGGTTTTTCATTGCTATTTTTGCTCTCTGCTCTGATAATATCACATTTAATGCTTCTGCTTTTATTAATTGATTCAACAAAAACTCTAATAGCATCATCAATGGTATCGGGCATTCCCAGAGTTTTTCCTATAAGGTCAGCAGAGCCTTTTCGCAGGAATCCAAGCATGATCTCAGCAAGGTCAATTCCTGAATCACAGCATCCTTCCAGGGCAGAGTTAAATGTTCCTGAACCTCCTGCAGAGATAATAATACGGCTTCCGTCTACAAGGCATTCCCGGGCTTGCTTACGAACTGCAGCATGAGTATCCACAGTATATAATGTCACATTATTAAATCCATAGCTTTCAAAAAGTGGAACTATATGCTTTACTTTCCCCCAATCTTGTATCGACCCGGAGATAGTGGTTGCTATAACATCTATCCTTTTGCTATTCATGATCTTTCTCCTCCTCCAGATTTAAGTTGATGAAATCAATAGCTGTATCTGTTGTTTTCTCTATAGTATTATCTCCGGCAATTATCAAAGTCGGAATATCAAGCTTATCTGATAAATTTTTACAAATGCTTAAATAGGCTCTTCTTAGCTTTGACAGCTTTTCTTCCTTTTCATGAACCTGTTTTCTCTCTCCTCTTTTATTGATCCTGCTAATTGCTATTACCGGATCCGTATCAAGAAATAATACTATTTCAGGAATATCAAATTTGCACATTCCAAGCTTTCTTAATGTTTTCAATTCAGGGAAATCATCATAAATGGTATCTTCTGCAGGAATATCATTAGCACGGGAGCCAAGGATCTTAATAGCTTTTATGCATATTTCTTCATTGAACAGCTCTTCTTTATAAAGTATTGACCAGGCAATAAGGTTGAGTAATGGTGAACCGTCTAATACAAGGCTACCCGGTTTATGCCATCGTTTTATCTTCGCAATCAATGAGTTCCTCAGCAACAACTCTACAAGCTTAGGAACTTTATAAAGCTTAAGAGATCTGGCATTTTTGGCATAACTTCCAATAATTCTTCGAACATGCTCAGTGATAAAAGGAGGGATTCTCTTTTGCTTTCCTTCCTTATAGAGTTGAAGCTTATCCGTCAGTAATGCTATTTCGGAATTACTTGAGAGCTTAACAGAAATATTCTTTGATAAAGTACTTTTTCCTGAACCATCGATACCTAAAATAGCTATTGACTTAATATTGTCAGCTTTTTTTAATTTTCGTTTATGGCGGATAGCTTTTTCTTTCTGAGCATATTTTCGAATGGTCTTTTCCAGTGATTCTGTTATAACTTTCGATGCTTCTTCAAAAAGTCGGGGCGGACTAATGCTTACATTATTCCACAGGGGAACAGGAATTGCACTTGTCCTGGGAAGTAATCGCTCCGGTCCGGAAAGAAATACAGGAATAATAGGAATATCATTATGTTCCTCCGAAATCTTTCCAATACATCCTTTAAAGGTTTGCAATTCGCCGGGTGATCCTCTCGTACCTTCAGGAAAGATAATGAGGTTATGTCCGATTTTTAAGATGTCTCTTAATTCATCCATAAAACCAATATTTGCTTTAAGCTTTCCCCTGCTCACCCAAACAGGGCTGAATAAATAATTTACCAGATGAAAAACAATTTTCGACTTGGAAAAATACTCTCTGGCAGCTACAGGGTGTGTTTTGGCAATATGCTTTACCGGTATAAGATAAAAAAGAAGCAATATATCGAAGTGACTGTTATGATTAGATATAATGATGTAGTTCTCAAATCCTGAAATGTTTTCCTTTCCAAACAGATTAACTCCAAATAATAACTTCACGAAAGGGCGGAGCAGAAGCAGATGGATTAATATTTTAATTGAAAACACTTTCATAAGGATCTCTAAAACAGAAAATATCTGATATAATGAAACACAACAGGCGCAGTAAATAGCAATGATTTCGTATTATCTATTATCAGTCCTCTTCCTGGTGTCATAACATTTTCAGTAATGCCCAGGTCGATCTCAAAATATTGGACAGTCTGATAACCCATAACAACCAGAGCTGGGATCATCAATCCCAGAATAATAGCATGGTTTAATGGAATGCCTGTCCAGGAAGAAAGAATAACCGAAAAGACAACAGTCAGTGGAATTGGAATCAAAAACTTAAACAATAGCAGTTTCCTTTTATCCTGCATTTTATCTTTTAGCAGCAAAAAGGTGATATCACAAATAGCTACATTCAGGATTAGCATGGCAGCCATCCATGTGGAGAAAAACGAGAGGTATGCCAGGTGCCCCAAGCAGAATACAAACAGGAATAGTCCGAAATCAATGGTTCCAATAGAATAAATAGCACCCTCAGTATCTTTACCTGAAATAGATATCAGGAAGGGAATCAGCAGGAAGCTATATACCGGAATAGTGATAATGAACATATTATACCAGTCGGTTATGATCATATACATCATAAAGGGAATCGACAGATAGGCGACCAGAATACCGATTCTATCCTGAATACGCAGATCAACCAGCGAGAAATATTCACGCAAAATTAAAAAGCTAATTATCGCCCAGCCAATGGCAGCATAAGAGAAGGAGAAAACATCTGAAACAAACAGTATAAGGAAGAAAGCCCAGGTATATCTGAGATAATTGCTGCAGGCAAACTTTCTGCCAATGAGAATGCTTATGAGGACTATAATTGAAAGAAAAACAAAAATTCCTGTAAGAACGAGAAGGGGAATATTGTGGAGAAAATCATTCATACGGCATTTGGATCAGGTATATCTAATTAACAGTCTGATGATTGTTCTAATATAAAGGTACGTAAAAAATTGTAATGAGGTGATGGAGAATGAACAAAATACATAATAATTAATTACAAATATCGGATACTAGAATTCTTTATTACCTTTGCCACATCATGAAAACGTAATTTCATATCGCAACATCTTCTTCCTGAAGATATTTGAAAAGCAATCAATGTATTTGATTTTACTTAAGATGTATTGATCGTCTTCTTTTCTCAAATTTCAATAATATATAATAATACTGATCTTATAATAAGTATATCTTGTTATGAATTCATCAGGATAATAAATATTCACATAATGAAAATATTAAACATACTTAAGAATGCAGGAAAGCCCGAATTATATGAAAAGGGTAATTCTGTAATGTGGACTGACAAAAAGTCCCAATCACATCCAACTCCTTCAAAAACCCGTAAATTGTTTCGATA
>CAZDWF010000116.1:0-11118 GCA_964508895.1 uncultured Bacteroidales bacterium | reverse complement strand
CCCGCTTTTTTTATAATGTATTAATATTATTAAGGTCTTCGAAGGCTTGTTTCATGCGGGCTATCATTGAATTTTCTCCTTCACGTAACCATTTACGTGGGTCGTAAAACTTTTTATTTGGCTTGTCATCTCCTTCAGGATTTCCGATTTGCCCCTGCAGATAAGCTTTGTATTTATTATAATACTCATGAACTCCTTCCCAGAACGCCCATTGTGTATCCGTGTCGATATTCATTTTAATAACACCATATGAAATCGCTTCCCTGATCTCATCCTGACTTGATCCTGAACCACCATGGAAAACAAAATTTACTGGTTTTGGATCGGTATTGTATTTTTCCTGTATGTAATCCTGTGTATTTTTCAGGATAATTGGTTGCAACCTGACATTTCCTGGTTTATATACACCATGAACATTTCCAAAAGCTGCAGCAACAGTAAACCTGTCACTTATCTTCATCAGTTCTTCATAAGCATAAGCAACATGTTCCGGTTGAGTATATAATTTTGAACTATCTATATCTGTATTGTCAACACCGTCTTCTTCTCCTCCTGTTACACCAAGCTCAATCTCTAAAGTCATCCCCATTTTAGACATACGTTCAAGATACCTTTTGCATGTTGCAATATTCTCTTCTAAAGGTTCTTCTGAAAGGTCGAGCATATGTGAACTAAATAGAGGTTTTCCATGATGCTTGTAATATTCTTCACCTGCATCCAATAAACCATCGATCCATGGTAATAGTTTTCTGGCAGCATGGTCAGTATGCAGGATAACCGGAATACCGTATAGTTCAGCAAGTTTATGAACATGAATAGCCCCGCTAACAGCTCCGGCTATTGCAGCAATATCATTTTCATTCGATAGTCCTTTTCCTGCATTAAACAAAGCACCACCATTTGAATATTGAACAATAACCGGTGCCTTCATAAGTTTGGCAGATTCCATTACAGCATTTACTGAATCACTTCCTACAACGTTTACTGCAGGTAATGCAAATTCATTTTCTTTGGCAATACGAAAAATTTCCTGTACATCATCTCCGGTAGCTACACCGGCTTTTACTTTATTTAATATTTTTTCTGACATGGTTTTATTGATTAAATTACTATTGCCAAAAATAATACAATTTAGTATTCTATTTGTTGAGATTTTAATTATTTAACTAACTTCGATCATAATATAAGCTGCACATAAATTTATTTAAATATGAAGTTCATAAAGATCCTGATTGAAGATAAAATTGGAACCCTTATTTTTAATAATGATGACAAGAAGAACTGTCTCAATAAAGTAATGATCTCCGAAATTATTTCCTCTTTTGATGAATTTGAAAATCATCAGGTAAGAGTTATTGTAGTAAGGTCAAATGCTGGGATGAATGTATGGAGTGCCGGATTGGATATTAACGAATTGCCACATCCTGGAAATGATCCTATCAGTTATAATCATCCATTGGAAAAGCTATTTCGTAAGGTTCAAAAATGTCCAATACCGGTAATAGCGATGATAGAAGGTAGTGTATGGGGAGGAGCATGTGATCTTTCCTTTGTTTGTGATATACTAATTGGAACACCCAAAACATCTTTTGCCATAACTCCTGCAAAACTTGGTGTGCCATATAATGCATCAGGAATGATACATTTTCTGAGTATGGTTGAAATAAATGTTGCCAAGGAAATGTTTTTTACCGCAAGGCCAATTTCTGCTGAGCAAGCCAGAAATATAGGAATACTTAATCACCTTGTTAGTATTGATGAGCTTGAGCAAACAGCCTATGAACTTGCTAAAAGGATAACACAGAACTCTCCTTTAAGCATTGCTGTTATGAAAGAACAACTCAATATACTAGGTGCTGCCAGGCCAATAAATTCTGAATTTTATGAAAAAATAGAAGAGCTTAGGCATAAAGCATACGATAGTGAAGATTACCGTGAAGGGATAAGAGCATTTAAGGAAAAGAGGAAGCCGGATTTTAAGGGGAAATGATGCCTGATGCCGGATGCCGGATGATTGAAGAACTGTTGATTTGAAACAGAAAAGTTCTAAAATTTTAATTAATATTGTTGCATGAAAAGATTAATCACGATAATACTTCTTCTATATACAACTGCTATTATTTCGCAACCTGAAAATGTGCTATTCCTGGGTAATAGTTATACAGCAAATGCATTGCCCGTAATGTTCAAAAGGTTATGCAGGGCTGCGGGTGATTCTGTATTTGTAGCACATTCTTCACCAGGAGGTATGACATATGCACTTCAGCCCAATGCACATTTGTATAGCCAGCAATCACAAAACCTTATTTCTGAAGGGATATGGGATTATGTGGTTATTCAGGAACAAAGCCAGATACCCACAATTCCTTATTACAGATCAGGGTATTTTTTTCCTGGCGCTTCCGGACTGGATGCTTTAATAAAACAAGCCAACCCTTGTTCCAGGACAATGCTATATATGACCTGGGGTAGGAAGCTTGGTGGACAACAATGCATTGGCTCATACTGCAGCCCGGTGTTTATAGATTATTTTCATATGCAGGATTCGCTGGAGGCTTCCTATATGCGGAATGCTGAACAAATTAACGGATATGTATCTCCTGCTGGAATATCCTGGAAAAACTCTATTCTAAATGGTGATCCTATTGAGCTATTTGCCCCGGATAACAGTCATCCCTCTGAAGCAGGGTTCTATCTCAATGCATGCACATTTTATGCAGCTATGTTCCTTGAAAGCCCTGTTGGATTAGATTACTACGCCAATCTGGATTCGGTTGATGCAGTATACCTTCAGCAGCTTGCTCATTTTACTGTGCTTACGGATCCCGGCCAGTGGTTTCTACAGCCCATCTTAAAACCGCGAGCTGATTTTGTATTTGAGGTCATTTCTGATACAGTATTTTTTACTGATATGTCACAAAATGCTTCAAATTATTTGTGGAACTTTGGTGATGGAAATACAGCTACAACACAGAATCCGACCCATATCTATACTCAGAGTGGAACCTATGAAGTTACTCAGTATGTGTATGATAGTTGCCATGATGATACAATGATAAAGGAGGTTAATGTAGTTGTTTCAGGAACGGATGAATTCTATGAACCTGAAGTTTTGATATATCCAAATCCGGCATCAGAAATACTTAACATAAATATTCGGGATAATGATTTGTTAACGCATACGATTAAAGAAGGATTCTATAAAATGACGGTATATGATATTTATGGAAGGGTACAGGATGAATACATTCTCAAAAATAAAAAGAAATTCCGCTTAGATATTAGTTCTTATCCAAAAGGGACCTATATAATACATTTACAGACGAATACGAACAAAATTGTAAAGAGAAAGTTTGTAGTTTATTAGCCAAAAATTTAATATCAACAATTCTACGAACTACGAACTAGTTTCTATTTCGGTTCCCATTTACATCTGACAGGGCTAATAATTTTCTCATTAGTCTTTAAGGTTTTCATCGCTTTGTCAATTTCTTTACGATCGATTCCTGTTAATTCTGCAATTTTTCCTGCATTGAGGGGTTCCCCTGCATTTGTCATTGCTTTGAGGATTTGTTCTTCTGTGCTCATTATTGTATTTCTTTTTGTTTTGGCTAAATTAATGAAATAATAGATATCAGCTATCGGATGCCAGAACCCAGATGTCCTCCCGTTACGCGTCACGCGTTACGAAATTCTTAATACTTAACTTTTAATTCTTAATTTTGCATTTGATCAGGTCCCGTAGCTCAACTGGATAGAGTATCAGATTCCGGTTCTGAAGGTTGCGGGTTCGACTCCCGCCGGGATCACAGAGAACTGCCTGCTATGAGATATGCAGTGTGAGTGTTCTGATAAATTATTAAGAACTAATATGTGAGGAGGGAGGAGAAGTTTATCCTGAGAGAAATCGAAGGGACTCCCGCCGGGATCACAAAAAAGCTCCGATTATATCGGAGCTTTTTTATTGCAAAATGCAGAATGCAGATTAGAGAATGCAGAATTTAGATTTATTATGGTAGCTGGCATACTATTGATATTTGATAAAATCCTTAGATAAATACAAAACTTTATATTTAAAATTATTATATCTTTATGAATGAGTAGTTGAATAAGAAGGGAATATTTTTTTTTATAAGTTAATTGATCATAACTCCACTGACTCTATAAGGAAATTTAAGTTAATAACATGCGTCCATAAACAAGTTGTGTGCCATTATAAAAAATGTCTTGAAATTATGAAATTTATTCTGATCATATTATTTATACAATTAAGTGTTATCTCTTTTGCGTAAATCAAGGACACAATAATTATGGAAATAAAATCGACCTCGGATAATGTGACTTTTGATACAACAGTTGATATTTCACAAGCAACAAAAGACGGAATCTACATGAATGGATACGTTGTTAATATTGATTACGATAAAATTGAGGAACTTAATGGAAAAAAAATAAGGATAACTGGACAGGTAACAATAATAGAAGGACTAGAAAAGCAACCTGTAAGATACGATGATAATGGTAATGAGATTATCCAACAAGGACGACAAAAGGATACTAAATTCATTGAAGCTCCCAAGATTGAGATAATTGATAATTAAATTAACAATTTCAAATATTTAAGAAATAACGGCACACAACACGCGGTCATATGTCATAGCTGCTCTTCGGGCAAGCTACGGCACATACACGCAAACCGTTGGCGTTCATTGGGTAAAATAAAGAGACAGTAAACATGAAGAAATTTGGAAAAGCAATAAAACTATTTTTAACTGACGGAGAACCGAATGGAAGAATGACGTGTGAATTTTCTAATTGGACTGAAAAAGAACAAGAAATAAACCGTTACATCTTTTTCAATAATTCATGTACATATCAATAATTTATCTCAGAACTGTTCGTAACGAACTGCTTAATCTTTTCAGCGTCCTTATTACCTGATTTACCCTTCACACCACTGTTCACATCCACTCCATAAGGTTTTGTAATTTTTATTGCTTCATATACATTCTCTGGGTCTAATCCTCCTGCAAGCCAAACCGGTCTTCTGCATTTTCTGATAAATTCAGCACTGAGTTCCCAGTCATGTGTAAATCCTGTTCCGCCAACCTGATCTGTTTCAGGATTATATGTGTCAAGGATGATGGAATCGGATAGTTTTATTATTTCGTTTTCCGTTTCCGGTACAACATCTTGAATATGTAATAATGATCTTACATCCAGATCAGGCCTTTCATTTAATAAAATGTGCATGAGATCAATAGTGATCTTCCCATGCAATTGAATGTTTTTTATTCCTGTCCTGTAAATAAGGTCAAGTATTTTGTCAGCATCTGAATAATGTGTCACTATCCTGAAAACAGCTTTGTCTTGTATTTCTGCAGAGATACTTTCAGCAAATACGCAGGAAATGAAATCATCGGATGGATGTTCCTGCCCTATCAAAAAACCAATCTCATCAGCACCATAATGAATGGCTATAATGGCATCCTCAATATTTCTGATACCACAGATTTTTATTTTGACAGATTGCTTCATTGGAATATAAATATAGTGAAAAGTAATTAACTTACAGATACCGGCATCCGGCATCTGGCATCCGGCATCTGGCATCTGGCATCCGGTATCCGGTATCCAGCATCCGGTATCCAGCATCCATTTATGCTCACGAACAATAAACTTTTTCTGTATATTTGCGTTTCCTTCTAAAATTGAATTATGATAAAAAAAGTACTGGTAGCTAACCGTGGGGAAATTGCCGTTAGAGTGATGCGTTCATGCAGAGAGATGGGTATTACTACTGTTGCTGTGTATTCAGAGGCAGACCGGAAATCAATGCATGTCAGATATGCCGATGAGGCCTATTTCATAGGTCCATCACCATCTACAGAAAGCTATTTGAATGCTGATAAGATCATAAGTACCGCAAAAAGATCAGGTGCTGATGCCATACATCCCGGATATGGATTCTTATCTGAAAATGCTGAGTTCTCTGAGAGATGTGAAAAAGAAGGCATCATATTTATTGGCCCTTCTGCTGAGGCAATCCGCACTATGGGAGATAAGCTTACTTCAAGGGAGACAATGATAGCTGCAGGAGTCCCGATCGTTCCGGGTTCTGAGTTAATCACCAATGAAAAAGAAGCACTTGAAAAAGCAAAAGAAATAGGATGCCCTGTGATGATTAAAGCTTCTGCCGGTGGTGGTGGAAAAGGAATGCGCCTTGTTAAGGATGAAAAAGGAGTACTTGATGGTATTCGTGCTGCTAGAAGTGAGGCTAAAGCTTCTTTTGGTAATGACGCTGTTTACATCGAGAAATATATTGAGTCTCCCCACCATATAGAATTTCAGATATTAGGTGATAATTTTGGAAATACCATACACCTTTTTGAAAGAGAATGTTCAGTTCAAAGAAGACATCAGAAGATTGTTGAGGAAACACCATCACCTATAATGAATCCTCAGATAAGAAAGGAAATGGGTGATTTTGCAGTTAAAGCAGCACAAGCGGTTGATTATGCAGGAGCCGGAACCATTGAATTTATTGTAGATGACAATCTTAACTACTATTTCCTGGAAATGAATACACGTCTTCAGGTTGAACATCCTGTTACAGAAAGGGTTGTTGGGATAGATCTTGTGAAAGAGCAGATAAAGATTGCAAATGGTGAAAGACTGGAGATCAAACAAGAAGACCTTAGCCAGTTCGGACATGCAATAGAATGCCGGATATATGCTGAAGACCCTGAAAATAATTTTATGCCAAGCGCAGGTGTTATCAAGCATATTACAGAACCCCTGGGTTTTGGTGTAAGACATGATGGTTATGTTTATGAGGGTTTTGAGATCCCTATTTATTATGATCCTATGATATCAAAACTTATTGTGTGGGCACGTACACGTGAGGAAGCCATCAACAGGATGAAAAGGGCGTTATACGCTTATAAGATCACTGGTGTGAAAACAAACATTCCTTTCCTGGAAAGAATAATGGATTGTCCTGATTTTGTAAAAGGAAAATATAATACCCACTTTGTTGAAAAGAATAATAAGTTATTAATGTTTCCTCCCAAGCACGATGAAAAAATAGAAGATGTTGCCATTATAGCGGCATATATTGATTATACCAACAAAATGAATAACCTTCAATCAAAGGTTTATGCCAAAAACGATAAAAGTAACTGGAAGAATTGTGGAAGAAAGAAAAATATTGATCGTCTCTAATTTGAAAAAGCAATTGTTATGGAAATAAAAATAGATGACAGGATAGCACAGGTTGAATTACTTAGCAGAGATGGAAATGTATTAAAGCTTTCTATCGATGGTAAGAAATATGAAGCTGATATTGAAATGGTTGAGGAAGGAGTGTATTCTGTTCTAATCGATAATAAATCACACAATATCGAACTTATTGAAGAAGAAAATAAAAAATATCTTGTCAACACTTATTCAAGGTCTTACAAAGTTGATATAGTTGATGCTGAATGCAAATATTTAATGAGCCGTAATAAGGAAGACGATCTTGAAGAAAATATTATTTCCTCTCCAATGCCTGGAAAGATTGTCAGGATACTGGTTAAAGAAGGTGATAATGTTAAAGCTGGAGATACAGTAATAATTGTCTCTGCTATGAAAATGGAGAGCGAATACAAAGTAAAGAAAGATCGCCTCATTAAAGAGATCAAGGTAAAGGAAGGTGATACAATAAATTCACATCAACCCTTAATTGTAATTGAATAAATTTTAAATCACATTGTTATCTCGTTTGAGACGAGATCAAGCGTCACGAAAAAAAAACATATATGTCAGTAGAAAAGAAATATAAATCATTTGAACAAAGAAGTAAGATCGCAGAACTTGGCGGAGGAAAAGAAAGGATTGATAAACAACACAGTATGGGCCGGAAAACGGCCAGGGAAAGAATTGAAATACTTGTTGATCCTGGAACTTTTGTTGAGATTGACAAATTCGTAACACATCGTTGCACCGACTTCAACATGGAACAAAACAAGATACTGGGTGATGGCGTGGTTGCCGGTTATGGAAAAATTGATGGAAGGCTTGTTTATATTTTTGCCCAGGACTTCACTGTTTTTGGCGGTACCATGTCGAAAGCCAATTCTGAAAAGATCGTTAAGATCATGGACCTGGCAATGCGTATGGGAGCTCCCATCATAGGATTAAATGATTCAGGAGGTGCAAGGATACAGGAAGGTGTTGAAAGCCTGGGTGGCTATGCCGATGTGTTTTACAGGAATGTTATAGGCTCGGGTGTAGTCCCTCAGATATCGGCTATCATGGGACCCTGTGCCGGTGGTGCTGTTTATTCACCTGCTATAACAGACTTTATCTTCATGGTGAAGCAATCAAGTTATATGTTTATTACCGGTCCTGATGTGATAAAAGCAGTAACGCATGAAGAGGTTACAAAAGAAGACCTTGGCGGAGCCTTGTCACATAATACAAAATCTGGTGTTGCACATTTTATGGCTGATGATGAAGAAATGACCTTGATGATGATCAGGGAATTGGTAAGTTTTATCCCATCAAATAATATGGACGACCCTCCCGTAAAACCATGTTCAGATGATATCCGCAGGCAAGATGAGAAATTGCAGAACATTGTTCCTGATGATCCAAATAAACCATATGATATAAAGGAAATTATTGAAACTGTTGTCGATAATCAGAATTTCTTCGAAGTACAACCGCATTATGCTGAGAATATTGTGGTTGGATTTGCCCGAATGGATGGCCGCACTGTGGGTATAGTTGCCAATCAGCCTGCACATCTTGCCGGTGTGCTGGATATAAACTCATCTCTGAAAGGAGCACGTTTTGTACGCTTCTGTGATGCATTCAATATCCCTATAATCACTTTCGTGGATGTCCCTGGTTTTCTGCCTGGAACAACCCAGGAATATGGGGGAATAATTAAACATGGAGCAAAGTTGTTATATGCCTTTGCGGAAGCAACAGTTCCAAAGATAACCCTGATCACACGAAAAGCTTATGGAGGTGCCTATGATGTGATGTCGAGCAAACATATCGGTGCCGATATTAACTTGGCTTATCCTACTGCAGAGATAGCAGTGATGGGATCTGAAGGAGCTGTTAATATCATTTTTCGTGATAGATTATCTGACAAGGATAAGAAAAAAGCTGTTGAGGATTATAAGAATACTTTTGCAAGTCCTTACAAAGCAGCATCATTCGGATATGTTGATGAGATAATTTATCCGAGAGAAACAAGATTCAAGCTTATTCAGGCTTTGGAAATGACTCAGAACAAGAGCAAATCCAATCCTCCTAAAAAGCACGGAAATATACCACTGTAAGATAATCGTGACGCTTAACGCGTAACGTGTGACAGGAGAAGAGATTGTGGTTCGTAGTTTGTAGTTCGTAGTAGATGCGGGCAAGGAGTGTTAGGATGTATTTGTTATTTCTAAAGCCGGAAATCCTCTTTTATCTGGGTGATGACATTATTCAATACTTTACTGATTTGGGTTAATTGACCAGGAATATCTCCTGTGTTTATTTTCATTTTGGCATTGCTTTCCAGTTTACGTATCTCATCCTGTAATTCACTGATTTTGAAAAGATCAATGGAGGATTTAAGTTTATGTGAATAAAAATGAAGCTGTTCAAAATCACTAATATCATTACCTTCAAATAGTTTGTTAAGCATTTCAGGAACATCATTCAGAAATATCATGATGATCTCTAAGACCTGTTCCTCATTATTGCCGACATATTCTTTGATAGTTGCCAGGTCATATAGATTTGAAGACCCCATCATTCAGCTTGATATTAATTGATCAAAGAAACAAAGTTAATTAATAATTTCACTTAACATATCATACGTAATACATCACGATTAAATTGGTATTTTTGCACCATAACCTAAAATAAACTAATGAAATTCATAATAAAGATATTTTCCTGGATACTTAAATCTATTGGAATAATACTTCTGATTTTGTTTACCGTAATTGCCGTTGAATATATTATTTGTCCTGTTTATGATTTTCCGGAACCTCAGGCTTTCAAAGGTGATCACTTATTTAATCCTTATCAGGATATTAATGATCTCCATTGGAGAAGAGCTAATTTTCAGGTGCAATCCCATGCCTGGGGTGGTATAACGAATGGAAGAAAAAACGAAAACGTATTGATAGACAGCGTGTATCGTAGTCTTAATTATGAGGTAATAGCTATTTCAGACTATCAGAAGATAAATAAATTTGGGAGTAGTAGCCCTGAATATTTGCCGGTTTATGAACATGGTTATGGAATACATAAAACTCATCAGGTTTTAATTGGTGCTGAAAAAGTGATCTGGACCGATTATCCATTTTTCCAGACATTACACAACAAGCAGCATATCATTGATTTATTAGGAGAGAGTAGCGAGCTTGTGTATATAGCCCATCCAAAAATAAGAGATGCATACATGGCTGAGGACATGAAATATCTTTCCGGTTATACCGGCATCGAGGTGTTAAATTATTTTGGGCGATCTCCACATCATTGGGATTCAGCATTGTCAGCCGGCTATCCGGCTACCATCCTGGGAAATGATGATGCTCATGATGTTTCCAGGCCTGATGAAGTGGGCCACAGATGTACTTACATTAATTCTAATGCACTGCATGGTGATTCGATTAGCGAAGCTCTGAAGAATGGAAGATCATATGGATTTGATGTTTTCAGGTATGCTGATGAACCCATGGATGTGAAAATTACTAAAGCAAAAACCCTTCCTTATTTAAATTATGCTAAGATGGAAGGCAATACTTTTAAAGTGAAAGCAAGTGGGGATGTTAAGCATATTGTATTCAAAGGACAGCATGGCAAGGTGAGATATGCTGCTCATAAGGTTGATAGTGCGGCATATGTGATCAAGGATGATGATACCTACATTAGAACAGAGATAATTTTTAATGATAAATCAGTTATGTATTTGAATCCGGTTTTCAGATACGATGGAATAGACCCCTGGAAGCAAAGAACTCCTGAAATTAACCTTTATAAAACATACTTGTTGAGAGTTGTTGGTTTTGCTACCATTATTTTCATTATCTTGAACATCATTTTTATAAGAAGGTTTCTCAG
>CAZDWF010000115.1:0-11227 GCA_964508895.1 uncultured Bacteroidales bacterium | reverse complement strand
AGTAAAGGATTTGGACATGTTTTAATTTGGTCATACGTTATGGATACAGGCAAGCTTGTTGTTTCGCTGTTTTCAATCTCTGTCCTGATTGGAATAGGTCTTTACCTGACTCGCGGGATCCTTATTTCATCCAATTCTTATTTTAAGCACCTTAATGCTTCAAATCGAAAAAGGTTTGTCATGGGTCAGATTTTATATCCATACATCATAGGGAACCTGATTATGTTACTATTCTGGCTTCCTGAATTTAATGTTTATTTCCAGCTTGTTCTGGCAAGCGTATTCTTTCTTTTAACACCTGTTCTATTCCGTAATGACATGTTTAACGATTTATTTTTTGATGGAGGAGCTGATAGCGTTAAGTATAATTACATTATAATAGCCATAGCATTGATTATCATAGTAATATACAGAATAGTATTTGAATTCGGGATAAGGATTAGCTAAAGCACTTGAACTTTCTTTGAAGATACAAGGTTTCCTTCAATTATCTTTATTATATAAATACCTGCTTCCCATCCTGATGTATTAACAAAATAGCGACCCGCTAATACGTTTTCGTTGGAAAACATAATCTTTCCTGCAGCATTATATATTTTCAGCTTATTAACAGCTTTATTCAGGACCACCTGGAAATAATCAGAAGAAACAGGGTTTGGAAAAACTTTAAATAGATCTTCCTGTATACTTACAACTCCATTCTGCGTATTTTTCAATTGAACATTTAAAAATGTTGCCTGATAATTTAATACATTAACATCCTGGAAGGTTTGTGGCCAGTAGCCAGGTGCGCTAAATCTTATATCGTATGTTCCCTCATAAAGCATCCTGTGATAGTTGCCATTTTGAATATCGCTATAAACCCATGAGCTATCTGCTTCGTGATTAAGGACATAAACTTCGGCATTAAGATAATCTCCGGAATCTATATCTGTAACTACTCCCCTAACGCCAAATGCATCCTGTTTTATATAATTTAAGAATGATCTGTAATTATAATCCCAAAAACCGGGCAAAAAACTTGCTGAAGGCATTTTAACAGCTGATATCTCCAGGGTAAACTCCCTGCATTGATGAAAATAATTCATGTAATCCTGGCGGCCCCCTGCTATTGTATACCAGGCATAACCATTAGTAATTCCATTATTAAGATCATTCAGATATCCTGCAGGAGCATATGCATGAACAGTATCTGCGTATTCACGGCATACAAATTGCCACCAATCATCATCAGCAGTTGTAAACCACCATGTATCCCAGGGATAATTACAAACTTCAGCACCTCCATGAATATTCGATGACATTATAAAATGATGGTTTTCAGCAAAATCCATAAATGCTTTTGTTTCAACTTGCCATGGATTTCCATCAGGATGAGGACCGTCGTCAGGGTCAGGAAAGTTCCTGTTAAGATCTACTCCCATAGCATTATAGCGGGTAGCACCATAAATATTGGAATTTCCTCCGGCATAAGACCCATCAGGATTTGCATTAGGATTAATGTATATTTCTATGCCATTGACCATCTCTGTAATCCCGGGATTGCTACCGTAATTTGTCAGGAGGTAATCTATTAGACGAAGCATCAACACATAGCCAGTAACTTCATCTCCATGCATTGTGGATGTGTAAAGAAATTCTGGTTCAGCTTCTTTAGTATTTACGTTATCTGATATTTTTGCAACGAGTATGTCTCTTCCATTATTTGTGGTTCCAATATTAGTAAGCTCACATAAGTCCGGGTAATCAGATTGGAACTGATACATCATAGCAACATATGCATCATAAGTAGGATACGAATCCCAATTGTTTGCTACCATCTCATTCCTGCTATTTGCCATTTTTATATCAGAGCTGAGCATTGAGGGTGGAGTAAGTTTTTTAAACTCTATTCCAAGCTTTATAAACTCTTTTAGTTCTTTACGGTTTGCATATGCTTTTACATCTCCGGTTTCATTATCATATGATGAGATGGAAACAATTCCGGAGATTTTTTGAAGATCTGCATGATTTTCAATATTAAATGAAAGGTAGACCTCAATTCTGTCATCAAAAAATGAATCAAGTTTATCATTCTGGCCAACAGCAAGGTAAACTGAAAATGTAGCTAAGATTAGTAATAATGTAAGAATTCTGTATTTCATCTTCACTAATTAGATTATTGGTAGTTCATATTCCTCTATTAAGACCTGTAATTTATTAAATGTTGCCTTATTTACTTTAACAAGTGGCATACGCAAATGATTTTGACAAAGATCTTTTATGTGTAATGCAGCTTTAATGCCAGACGGACTTCCATCTTCAAAGAGTGCATTGATAATTTCAAGAAGTGAATAGTGCACTTCTCTTGACTTCTTTTTACTTCCTCTTAATGCATTTTCTACCATGTAAGAAAATTCTTTAGGGAACAAATTAGCAACTACTGAAATAACTCCATCTGCACCGCATTGAATTAAAGGAAACGTAAGAGCATCATCACCAGACAAAACAGAAAAGTCTTTTGGTTTCTTATGTATGATCTCCATAATTTGATTGAAATCACCTGAAGCTTCTTTTATTCCAACAATATTATTGAACTCATAAGCAAGCTTCAATGTTGTTTCGGCAGTTATATTTGAAGAAGTCCTTCCTGGAACGTTATACAAAATTACAGGGACTGGACAAGCAGCTGCAATGTTCTTAAAGTGATAATACAAGCCTTTTTGTTGTGGTTTATTGTAATATGGTGCAACTGATAGTATACCATCAATGCCGTTAAAATCATATGATTTGATAAAATCAATAATTTCCTGGGTGTTATTTCCCCCGACTCCCATAAGGATTGGCACCCTTTTTTCGGTGGTTTCGATAACATAATCCATCATAGCCAACTTTTCATCTTTAGATAAGGTTACAGATTCACCTGTTGTACCAAGGACTACAAGGAAGTTAACTCCATTATCAATTACATGATTTATTATTTTACCAAGAGAAGTAAAATCAACAGTTCCATAATTATGAAAAGGAGTAATCAAAGCGACTCCTGTTCCTGTAAAATCTTTTACCATTTTATTTCTTGTTTATAATGCTAAGATAGTATTCTATCTGGTTTATAAGTTGTTTTACGTCAGAAATATTGTCGGTTTTTATAAATAGATCCAGAATTTCCTTGTTTTTCTCATTGAACAAACCAATTTTGGTTTTAGCTGTCGCTCTGGATATTAAATATCTTATCGGAAAAATATTGCCATCGCTGAGATCAATTAATATATCAAATTCTTTCTTTATAAAATCTTCAACATATTGCCCGTGTGGTTTGCCATACCAGTTTAGGTCTTTTTCATAAAAGTAATCATATGACAGTTTAGGTAAATATTGTCGAGTCAGATATTTATTCTTCACAAATGCAAAGGCATATACTCTTTTCTTTTTATCCTGCAACCTCTTAACAAAACTTGAAACATCTCTGTGAGTATTATCATCTTCTAAATAATAAACTACACCAACATGCATTGCTTTATCAAGATTAACAACTTGTTTTTTCACCGAACCTGAGATCGGGACCTTTTTTATGAGCCTGTTTTGATAATAGTTTTTTATGAAGAATGGTGCTTGCATATGATAGTTCGTAGTTCGTAGTTTGTAGTTCGTAGTTTATCAGGACGTGCTATACGCTACTGATATTATTAATTATTAATTCTTTACCAGGCAATTTATTATCTCGCCGGTGTACATTCTATGATAATCTTTTAAAGGATAAACCTTTGAGATTCTTTCATCCAGAAAGTGCTTAGGTTTGATATCCTCAAAATATATCTTTCTGCATTCTAACACGAGATTGCATTGCTTATAATATATATTTCCATTGTCAGTTTCCAGAGGCTTTAATCCTGTCTCCTTGATTTTATCAAAATCCCTTCCTGATTTACTTCCACAGTATTTCAGGATGTCGATATATTTTTTATCGAAGAAAGTTAGTGTGAAAAAGCCATATTTTTCTGTAAATTCATAAGTATATCGTTGAGGTCTGATAAATATATTTACCACTGGCAGATTCCATAGAAATCCAATACTGCCCCACGCAGCGGTCATTGTATTAAAATCATCCTTAACTCCTGCGGTTATCAGCATCCATTCATGCCCTATTAACTTTACTGGTTTCACCAGCAGCTCTCTGGGGTTAATTTTTTTAAATTCATCAGGAATTATCATACTATACTTAGTTGCACAATTAACACTCATGTAAGCAAATGTAATAATTTAATGCATTTGCGATGGCCTGCATGTTAAATTTCAGATTAAAACCACTATTTTTTTCTAACTTCTCTAAGGTCAAGCAAATTAATAGGATTACTGCCTAAGCCACTTACTTTTTTACTTATAAATCTCAAAACCTGGTCGTAGTATAAAATAACCACAGGTGATTGTTGCATTATCAGCTTGTCCATTTCCTGATTTGTTCTATATCTGATACTATCAATTATTTCATTTTGCGATTCTCTGAAAAGCTCGTCGAAATAAGAATTGCTAAAATGCGTATAATTAGGGCCCTGTGGTGCAAAGTTAGGTGTATAGAACAGTGAAAGATAATTTTCAGCATCAGGATAATCGGCAATCCATGATGCCCTGAAAAATTTAAGCTTGGACTGAGCTTTAAGTTCTTTTAAAGTTGCCGGGGGATTAACATCTATTTCAATGCTAACACCTATCTCTGAAAGTTGATGCTGTACATATTTACAGATATCAAGGTATTCTGCTGTAGTAGATAAGGTTATATCACCCAATCCTTTTCCATTTTCAAATCCGGCTTCTTTTAATAGCTTTATGCTAAGGTCAGGCATGTATTCATATCCTGTTATATTCATCGAATCAAATGAAGGTAATCCAGGGGGGATAATACCATAGTTACCAGGAGTTCCAATATTATTCCTGAGGTATCTTATCATTTTATGTCGGTCGAAACCATGATTAATGGCTTTTCTAACCTTAAGATTATTTAATGGTGAATTTTGGTCAAAGCTTGTATCAGAAAGGATAGCCAGGTATTCTGTATTTAAATATGGTTCAGAGATTAGATAAAATCTATCTGTATACTTTTTATTTAGCTTTCCGTCTTTCCCAAGTATCTCATCCTTATAACTTGCATCTATCCCCGACATAAAATCGAAATTTCCTTTCACGAACTCAAGAAAAGCCGATTGTTTATCCAGGAGAAATGAAACGGCAACGGATTCAAGATAAGGAAGTCTGTTTCCCTGTTTATCAAACTCAAAATAATGGTCATTTTTTCTAAGGACAAGCTTCACTCCTTCCTTCCAGAATTTAAATCTGAACGGGCCAGTGCCAATTGGAGCTTTCCTGAAATCTTCCTTGTAATATTCGATTATTTCATAAGGAACAACAGAGCAGTATTTCATGGTTAGTATTCCAGGAAATGGTGGAAAAGCCTTTTTTAACCTAATTTCAAAAACGCTATCATTAATGGCTTTAAAACATTTTTCCTTATTTACCTCCTGTACATTTTCGAAAACCCATGCACCAGGAGAAGCAACATTTGGATCACTTATCCTTCTAAAACTATAAACAAAATCATAAGCGTTTACCTTCCGGCCTTTTCCATTATCAAATACTTCATGATCATGAAAATAAACATCATCTCTCAGGGTAAACAGGTAAAGCCTGCCAGAATCCTTCACCTCCCATGATTTAGCAATAGAGGGTTTTACAATAAGCTTTTCATTAAGTTCTACTAATCCGTTATATATTTGATTACAAGCCCATATATTTGCCAGGTTCTTGGCAAAGGCCGGATCCAGAGAACTTATCCCTGCAGCTTCATTGTATCGGAAAACATCTTTGTCGGAAAAGTGCGATTTATCTTGCTTACATGCAAAAAGCATGTATAAGGATAATATTAGAAATAAAACAAAGTGACTTGAGAATAGCTTGAACATAATATCCTGATATGGATATCAAAGATAATGAAAACTGCTATTAAAAATCGTTAAGGTTCAGTGGATTTTTTACTTTTTTATCAAGTAATGAATGCTCTATCACATCTATCATTTGGTCAATGTAAATAAAGTTCAGGCCTTTAATATATTCTTCTTTTATTTCCTTGATATCCCTCTTGTTTTCTTTTGACAGTATAACATCTTTAATTTTTGCTCTTTTTGCTGCAAGAATTTTTTCTTTAATACCTCCTACAGGAAGAACTTTTCCTCTCAAAGTTATCTCTCCTGTCATTGCAATTTTGGATCGAAGCATTCTTTGGGTAAATGCTGAGGCAAGTGCAGTAAACATGGTTATCCCTGCAGATGGTCCGTCTTTGGGAGTGGCGCCTTCAGGAACATGAATATGCACATTCCATTGCTGAAAGACTTCAGGATTGATATCAAGAAATTTGGAATGAGATTTCAGGTATTCGAAGGCAAGTGTTGCTGATTCCTTCATCACATCACCGAGGTTACCAGTAAGTGTGAGAGTTCCCTTACCTTTGCTTAAGCTAACTTCTATAAATAGTACTTCACCACCCACCATTGTCCATGCCAGTCCGGTAACCACACCAGCAATATCATTACTGATACTCTTTTCTTTCTGGAAAATTGGAGCTCCCAGAATATCTTCCAGCTCATCAATTTCAACAGATTTATTGTACTCTTTACCCTGGGCGATGAACCTGGCCCTACTCCTCAGTATTTTTGCAAGAACTTTTTCAAGTGACCTAACACCTGACTCACGTGTGTAATCATCAATGATCTTTTCAAGTATTGCTTTTTTAAAGCTAAGCTGGCTTCTCTTTATTCCATGGTCACGATAAAGTTTTGGAATAAGATGACGTTTTGCGATTTCCAACTTTTCTTCCAGCAGATAACCGCTTATATTAATAACCTCCATTCTGTCTTTCAAAGCAGGATGTATGGTTAAGAGGTTATTCGCAGTAGCAATAAAAAGAACTCTTGAGAGGTCATAATTTATCTCAAGATAATTATCATAAAATTCCTTGTTCTGCTCAGGATCAAGTATTTCAAGAAGAGCTGCCTGCGGGTCTCCCTGAATATTATTTCCACTTACCTTATCAATTTCATCAAGTACAAAAACCGGATTTGAGAACCTGACTTTCCTCATGCTTTGGATAATCCTTCCGGGGAGAGCACCAATATAGGTTTTCCTGTGGCCTCTTAATTCAGCCTCATCCCTCACTCCTCCAAGGCTCATTCTGATATACTTTCTACCAATAGCCCTTGCAATAGATTTGCCAAGAGAAGTTTTACCCACTCCAGGAGGTCCTACCAGGCACAGGATAGGAGCCTTCATATCTTTCTTTAGCTTTAAAATGGCAAGGTGTTCAATAATCCTTTCCTTGACCTTTTCCAAACCATAATGATCGTCATCCAGTATTTTTTGGGCATTATCAAGATCAAAATTATCTTCAGATATTTCATCCCAGGGAAGTTCAACGATCATTTCCAGGTAATTAACCTGTATAGAGTATTCTGCAGCCTGGGGATTCATTCGATGAAGCTTTTTCAACTCTTTATCAAAGACCTCTGCTACTTCTTTAGACCATTTTTTATCCTTGGCCTTTAGTTGAAGTTCTTTTAATTCCTGGTCGTAAGGACTGCCTCCAAGCTCTTCCTGAATGGTTTTTAATTGTTGATTCAGGAAATAGTCGCGTTGCTGTTTATCCAGATCAAGTTTAACTTTATCCTGGATCTGATTTTTAAGTTCAAGGATTTGCAATTCTTTGGACAGAGCGGCCAGAACTTTATTTGCTCTTTCATTAAGGTTGGAAATTTCAAGCAATTTCTGTTTATCAATATTATCAATATTGAGATTTGAGGAAACGAAATTTACAAGAAAAACAGGGCTTTCAATATTTTTAATTGCAAATGCAGCATCTGAGGGAATACTTGGTGACAGCTTAATTATTTGCATTGACAGATCTTTCAGAGAGGCAATAAGCGCATTGAATGCTTCATTTCTTTCAACATCATCATGCGCCTCAAAAGCAGAAACCTTTGCTTTAAAATAAGGCTCAACCTGTATCATTTCATTAATGGCAAAACGTTTCTTGCCTTGAATAATAGCAGTTGTATTGCCATCGGGCATCTGTAGTATTTTGAGAAGATGGGCAACGGTCCCTATAGTGCTGATATCCTTGATTTTAGGATCCTCTACTTCGGCATCTTTTTGAGTGACGACCCCGATAATCCTATCGGTTTTGTAGGCTTCTTTAATAAGTTGTATGGATTTATCTCTTCCAACAGTGATTGGAATCACAACACCAGGAAACAATACGGTATTTCTTAATGGCAATATTGGAAGAATTTCAGGAATTTCCTCTGAATTCATTAACTCTTCGTCCTCATTAGAAAGAAGAGGTATAAACTCCGTTTCGCCATCTATTAATTCTGAAAAATTTCTTCCAAATGAGTCTGTATAATTAAACATAATACCCGTCAATATGTCAGTTTATTTTTAGATTATTTAGTTAATGCTTCTAAAATTAGCATGTATGTGATCATTGAAATTAAAAAAACCATAAATTCAATAATGTTGCTTATACGTCAATATACATGCCAAAGTTCGATTGAACTTATACAAAGAAATTACGATGATTATCACACGCTGGTATTGTTTCTTGTCCTGTCAAAAATTGCTTTCATAATCCCCTTCTCTACTTCATCAAACACTTTTTCTCTCCTATCAAACACCCTTTCAATAATTTGAGATGCTTTTTCAAACTTGAAAAGGCCAAATCCCTGTGTGCCTCCCCAGGCAAAAGACGGAATAAAGTTTCTTTGAAACCCTGAACCGAAGATATTGGAACTAACACCCACAACTGTACCTGTGTTAAACATAGTGTTTATGCCACATTTGCTATGATCTCCCATGATCAGTCCACAGAATTGCAATCCTGTTGGAATGAACGTTTTATCAGGATAACTCCAGAGCTTTACTTCATCATAATTATTTTTCAGGTTAGAATTATTTGTATCAGCACCAAGATTACACCATTCTCCTATAACAGAATTCCCAAGGAAGCCATCATGGGCTTTATTTGAGTGGCCAATAATAACACAATTATTAAGTTCTCCACCAACTTTGCAATATGGTCCAACAGTGGTGGCACCATATATTTTCGAAGCCATTTTTACAATAGAGTTATTGCATAAAGCAAAAGGGCCACGAATAACTGAACCTTCCATTATTTCAGAACCTTCTCCCAGGTAAACAGGTCCTGTAGTAGTGTTAAGGCAAACATTTTCAAGCTTCACATTCTTCTCAACAAAAAGATCATCACCAATAATAGTGTTGGTAGAACTGACTTCCTCTGATTGTCTGCCTTTAGTAATCATTTCAAAGTCATCTCTTATGGCTTGATCGTTCCTGGCAAAAATATCCCACAAATATGTTACTTTAAGAAAATCAACCTCAACCTCAATCTCGTCAATAGTGTCAATCTTATCTTCGTCAAGGTTTTCAGAAGAAGGTTCAAGCTCTTTTCCGGTAACATGAACAGCAATAATTATCTCATCTTTAATAAGCGTCTGATTGGGTTTCAATGATTTAATTAATGATACCAGCTCATCATTGGGTGATACAGTACCATTAATAAGTATATTGTTCTCTTCTTTAATTATAGGATATTTCTGGCTTAAATAATCTTCTGTCAGTGTGGATATCTGTGTTCCTAAGTACTTCTCCCATTTCTCACGAATTGTAAGGATTCCAATTCTTATATCACAAACAGGACGTGTAAAAGTAATAGGCAAGAGATAGTTTCGGCGAAAGTTATCGAATAATATGTAATTCATGTCTTTAATTAATTATCAAGCTTGTTTAATACTGACAAATATAGCACTTTATCATAATCTATTGATTCAAAACACAAATAAAAAAACCGCTGTATAAATATTATATACAGCGGTTTTCCTTATATTGTTTTGCCCTTTACTTATTCTTATCCATATGTTTTTTGTACTTGTTCATAAACTTGTCAACGCGGCCTGCTGTATCAACAAGTTTCATTTTACCTGTGTAAAATGGATGTGATTTATGAGAAATCTCAAGCTTTATTAAAGGATATTCTTTGCCATCTTCCCACTTGATTGTTTCTTTGGAGTTTGCGGTTGATTTTGACAGGAATGTATAATCATTCGACATATCTTTGAAAACAACGAACCTGTAATCTTTCGGATGAATTTCTTTCTTCATTTTAAGCTCTTTAAATTTTGAGGTGCAAAAGTAAATATATTATATTGATTACACAAATTTTTGTTAACATTTTATAGAAACATCCGCTATAAAGATATTAAAAACTTCATTGTATCTATTTCATCAGCATAATCCCATAATTCAGGGTTTTGGGTTTGCCCCGGTTTTACATGCTTTTTAACTGAACTTTCAATGCTGGCCACACATTGAATCTCCTGCAAATGATCTTCAATGAAGTTTTTCGCATCGTCAAGCGAATTATAACTGATAATATTAATTACACTTAAAGGACCGGGGATGCTTTCTGAAGCTTTCATTATATAAAACCCTCCATCGTAATACTGCTCAATATTTAGTGTTGATAAGGTTTTATAATACACATAATTATTATAATACTTATTATGATCTATTATTTGTTCCCAGGATTGGAATCCTGATGTAATTCTTTCCATGTCATAATCATTGGGGGCCAGAATAGCGGAAACATTCCTGCATCCCATACCAAAATATCTAAAAACATCTTCTGCCAGTCCTTCTATATCAGCATTTGTTTCATTGCCATTTAGCAGAGCAACAGCATTCATATTTTTCCTGATAATATTCGGGAACTTGCCAAAATAATGTTCGAAATACCTTGAAGTATTATTACTTCCTGTTGCGATAATTGCATCGAAGTCTTTTAACTTATCTCCAGCAAACTGAATATACTTTTCAAATTCAGGTTCAATTTCAATAAGCAGATCAGCGATAAATCTTATTAAATGATCATCAGCAGATGAAGATTTTATTAATATTTTATTTCCTGATATAAGAACACAAAGCAGATCATGAAAACCGACTGCCGGAATATTTCCTGCCATAATAACCCCTATTTTTCTTGCATTATTCCCCAAACAAAAATCGGACTCATATCTCTCAATCCATTTATTAAGATTATCATTTTTTAACATCTTACCCAACGACATAATTGCATATTTGACATTATCTATAGTAAACCAGCCATTGGCAGCATTTGCTTTTTCATAGA
>CAZDWF010000114.1:0-11260 GCA_964508895.1 uncultured Bacteroidales bacterium | reverse complement strand
ATCTATGTAAGTTGTTATTATTCCAATGATATTTATATAATAAGCCTTGGTGATTATACTATAGAAAGCAGCTTTGAAGTAGAGCCTCATCCCAGCGTGATAGAGGTAAATGATAGTGAAGATGTCATATATATAGGATTTGATACTGGTGAACATTTTAAGAGTGGATTTTTAGCTGCCTATGGACTCAGTGCTCATAACAAACTATGGGAGAACAACTGGGCATTCATACAACAGATCAATATGTGGGAGGGATTTCTTGGCCGTAAAGTTTATACAATTTCCGGGTTTGAACTTATTGGAAATGATCAATACATTGCTTCACTTAGAAATGGTGGAATGATTGCCATAATCATGGATGCATTAACAGGTGAGCTGGTAAAAACCTATTATAAAACAGGTGAAAATGCCTTCAGCATGGCAACTACAAACAGTAAAGACACTTTATATATCCAATCAGCCAGCATGGATTCGCTGATCTCCTACTGTATTGATTCATATACTCATGAGGTTCTTGATTCCATATCAGTTGAAATGGTTGAGAATTTTGGATTTTGGCACTGGCAGAATGACCTGGCTATTAATAATGATGGTACAAAATTATTTTTTGAAATTGGTAATTTGTCAACTGAATCTTATGGATATATGGTTGATTTTGCAACTCATGAATATAAATTCATACAATTAGGGGATTACGAGGATGCCATTAGACAGATGATACAGTCTTATGATAAACAATATGTAGTTCTCATGGGTGACAGATACAGGATATTTGATTTTGAACTGGAGGACTATGTTTACAATCAGAATTATATTTTTATTGAAAATCATAAGGTAATAGTATCCTCCCCTGTGTCTTATAATTTTGTCTATTGTGATTTTCTTGCCAACAGGGATATAACCGACTGGAAAAAGAATGAGCGTATTAATATTTATAATTTCGATGATCCAACAAACATTGTTAAAACAGACAGTATTATCTGTGGAGTGCAACCCGAAGCTGACTTTCCCTATTCAGCTGTCTTAAATAATAAGCATGAAAAAATTATTACAACCAATACGCTTTCAGGAAATATCAGCATCATTGATGCCAATACCTATGAAGTGGATACCCTCCTGGATATTGATCAGATCAGTTCAGTCAAACAGGTAAATGAAGACCAGGTGTTATTGGCAGGAACTTATAGTCCTTATCTTTTATTGTTTGACATCCCATCATTAAGTGTTGTGAAACAATTCGACGAAACAGGCTATTATATGATCATTCCATCACCTGATCCGCAATATGCCTATGCATTCAGCCGTGTTGATTACAGACTGTTAAAGATCAAACTGGACGGTGCCAACAGTTCAATAGAGGACAGGCTTGATATTACAGATCAACCCGCATATTACGTTAATACCGAATACAGATACTGGCCCGAGATATCACCTGATGGCCAGTATATTTTATTTAGTAATATGCCTTATATTACAATTGTAGAAACAGAAAGCATGCAGGTGGTTAGTGAAGTTAATGTAAGTGCAAACTGGCCTATTATGGATATGGCTTTTACTGAAGACAGCAAAAGGGTTTGCTTTGCCTATTTTTCTACGAAACCCTATTTTGATATTATCTATCTGGATGGTTCAAATTCCTTCCTGGAAAACACTATTACAACTGAAGCAGGAGGAGGAGGCATGTCTGTGGAATTTAATCCAATAGATAAAAAATTCTACATAGCCAGACGAGAAAATATATGGGTTGTGGATCCTGAAACAGCAGTAGTTGAAGACACCCTTAACCTCTATGTTAAAGACCCACAGATACAAATTGGAATTGATCCACAGGGAAACGCTATCGTAAATACATTACGCTATTTATACCACGATGGAGTGGAGTATCATATGAAAGAATCCGTTGGCAGATTTTATGTTGATTATGCCAGCCAAAAGTGCATCATTCCCAGCCCGGGTCCGGATCGCGTGTATATCCTGGATTTTCTGACAACGGAAATGCATGAAATTCCGGTTACAAAAACAGATGATCATATTTCGGTATATCCAAATCCTGCCAGTGATCATTTAACTGTTAAATCAGGAAAGCTCATAAAGAGGTTGCAGTTATATAATAATGAAGGAGGATTGCTTTTTGATAAAGAGTATAATAATGCAGTACTTACAATGGGCATGAGTGATTACCCTGAAGGGGTTTATTTTGTAAAGATTTATCGGGATGAAAAGGTTGTGGGTAAGAAGGTGTTGGTTGTGAGATAGGGATGTACCTGCCATTTTGTTGCAAATAGCAAGAAGGTCCCTCACCGCCTTTGGCGGTTCGGGAAAACCGGTGCAAGAAATATACCTGTCTGCGCCAGCAATGGTTATTTCTTTAGTTTAGATTGCCCAACTAATAATCTTCTGAAAAAATTGATGGAGGACCTTCTACCGCTTACGCTTTGCTTCAGCGGGATCAGGAAGACCGGTAGTTTTTTTCATACTTTTCGTTATATCGTTCAGGAAATTGAAATGAGGTTTTTTTGATTCGTATCATAAACAATAATAGTAATTTCTTCTACCAGTCTTCCCGAGAAATCCCGCTAGCGGGATGACGAGGGACCTCCCAGCTATTCGCAGTAAAATAGAAAAGCTGCTAAATGCTACTTGTACGTTTTAGCAGTTTCCTCCCCCCGAAGCACTCTCAGCCCATTAACAGCAAGTGCTTCCATCTCATTTTCTCCTGGATAAACTATTACTGGAGCCAGTTTGTGGACTCTTTCCCTGATGCGCTCAACGAACCATTTGTCATAAGCAATACCTCCGGTGATAAGGATGTAATCAACATCGCCTTTCAGCACAGTGAACATCTCACCAATGGATTTTGCTACCTGGTATGCCATGGCTCCATAAATTAAAATAGCTTCTTCATCACCATCTTTCACTCTGTTCTCCACTTCCAATGCATCGTTGGTTCCGAGGTATGCGGCAAGTCCGCCTTTGCCGATGAGCATTTTTTTAAATTCAGCCTTTGTGTATTTCCCATCGAAAATAGCATTAGCAACATCGATGGTTGGCAGTGTTCCTGCTCTTTCAGGAGAGAATGCGCCTTCGCCACCGATGGCCTGGTTCACATCAATAACTCTTCCTTTATAGTGAGCACCAACACTAATTCCACCACCCAGGTGGACCACAATAAGGTTCAGGTCTTTGTAATCTTTACCAATGGATTTAGCATGTTTTTTTGCTGTAGCTTTCTGGTTTAGCGCATGGAACATTGATTTTCTGACAAATGCAGGATGTCCACTGATACGTGCTATAGGTTCCAGTTCGTCAACTACAACAGGATCTGCGATGAATACTTTTGCATTCGGACATTCTTTTGCAAGGTCATTTGCAATTAGTCCTCCAAGATTACTGGCATGTTCACCCTGAAAATTATTTCTCAGGTCTGTTAGCATTGCTTCATTAACATCATACACACCTGATTCAATGGGTTTCACCAAACCACCTCGTCCTACAATGGCATCAATTTTCTGCAGATCAATATTTTCTTTGATAAGTTCATCATGCACTACTTTTTTTCTGAATTCAAATTGGTCAGTAATGATTTCAAAGCCCTCAAGTTCTTTGGTGTTATGTTTTATATTACGTTCAAAGATGGGTTCTTCGTTCTTGAATACTGCAACTTTTGTAGAGGTAGAACCGGGGTTGATGGCGATAACATTCATTGATAATTAAGAATTAGTTCGTAGAGATTGCAAATGTAAGTTGTTTGGAATTTTAAGTTTTGTTATTTGTGATTTGCCTGGAATCTGTAATTTATTTTTTGTGATTTATTGCCTTACTGTGTTGCAGCAGCGAGAATGATACTATCAAGTTTTGTTTCTTCTGAGTCGGACCTCGATGTAAGTACAATTGGAGCCGAGGCACCAAGTACACAGGCAGCAACTTTTGCGTTTACAAAGAATACAAAGGCTTTGTACAGGACATTTCCTGCTTCAATATCTGGAAGCAGTAAGAGGTCTGCATCTCCTGCCACATTACTTTTAATTCCTTTATGTTTTGCACTTTCAGCACTGATAGCATTGTCGAAAGCAAGAGGTCCGTCGATAAGGCAGTTTGATATCTGGTCACGGTCTGCCATTTTTGAAAGTAAAGCGGCATCAAGAGTAGCGGGCATCATTTCATTAACAAGCTCTACAGCACCAAGTACAGCAATTTTCGGATGGGTAATACCTAGTTTATTCAGGAACTCAATAGCATTATTCAGAATGTTAACCTTATCATTGAGATCCGGTGCTATATTCATTGCTACATCAGTGAGAGCTATCAACTTATGGTGATAAGCAGGTACTTCAAATAATGCGATATGGCTGAGAACAGGATTTTTCCTCAATCCCCATTCTTTATTTAAAACGCCTTTTAAAAGAGCAGCAGTACTAACATTACCTTTCATTAAAATCTCAGCTTCACCGAAGTGAACCAGCTTAACAGATTTTGCAACAGCCTGGTTAATGTTTGGTTCGTCAATAATGGTAGCTTTCGATATATCTATTTTCTGCTCTGCAGCAATATCTTCAATTTTAATCTTGTCGCCAACAAGGATTGGATCGATAACCTTCATCTTAGTGGCAGCCATAACTGCTTCAAGCGAGTGTTCATCCTGTGCTACTGCTAATACTAACTTTTTCTTAGGTAACTTTTTTACGATTTCACGTAACTCAGATAATTTTTTCAACATAGCCGGTTAGTTTATATGTATCTGAAAATCAGTCAATAAATTGTTACAGATTTCACAGTGCAAAAATAGGAATTAATTTGCTTATATAAGCAAATTAATAAATTACAAAATACAAATTACAAATTCCAAGCAAATCCCAATATTCAAAATCCAAAAATGATCAAACCGTGTTAACCCGGTTTGATGAGTTTGTTATTTATGATTTGGAATTTGCTTGGAATTTGTAATTTGTGATTTGTGACTTGATGCTTTTAAATATTATCTTTTCTCAGATTTTGATTTTCCTCTTGAGTAAAAGTTTATCATCTGCTGTATAGCTCTCTGGCAAACCGGACAGAATGCGTCGTATTTCACTGATTTCATAGTGCAGTCGATATATGGGCGGAAAACACCTTTTGCTACATAGCCTCCGCCTTCATAAGCTCCTAATGTTGAATTATATTTTTCTTCAACAGGAGTGGGGACAGGTGTATCTTCGTCTATCATGTTTTTCCATTTTGAATCAAAATCGATCATGGTAGTCAGGTTAGGTTCCCATGGTTCAGTATTCAGGGGATAGAAATCTTCAACTGCAACTTCAGATGTGTAATATTCATCACCTAATCCTGCAAAAGCATGTCCGAATTCATGTTGAAAAAGAAATCCGGCCTGTGGATTATCAGAGGTTCCTATTGAGTAGAAATTATAAATTCCACCTCCTCCATATTTTTCATGGTTTACAAGGATATAGATCTGGTCACAAGGCGCATTGCCAGCAACATCTTTAACTCTGTGGTAATCCATAGTTGTGAGATAGCGTTCCGAATCAAAAGTGTAAAAGTTTGAGTTCAAAATGGTATTGAAATTTTGATTATCGACAGGGAAATCAGTCCCTGATTCTTCTGAAACAGAATGCACTGCCCATATGTTGATCTTGTCTTGATTTGTATTAAATGGTTTTGCACCCAGGATGATATCTTTAAATCGTTTAATATCTTTTTTGAATTTTTTCATTTCATCTTTAGTATAACCTTCAGCCAGGATAACAATATCCACTTTGTCTTCAGGCTTTCCGCTGTAATGAACCTTTGATTTTTTAAATTTATAATTCCTGTGATTTTTTATTTGAGTTTTTTCAGGATGGAAGTGTATGCTAAGTGTTTTTGTCCAGCTCATATCTTTCTTTCTGCTATAGAATTCAATCTTAACAGGATCTCTGGGATAGGGCATGGAAACAGATTCAGGAAATGATTTATAAGTATACTTAGCTTTTTCTGTTGCCTGCCATTCGCGAAACAAAGATGAATATCCTCTTGAATAGAGTACTTCATCACTGGCCAGGTCGCGCATTTCAAAGCGATAATTGCCATAGTCAAAAGTATCGATAAGGTTTAACTGGTTTCCAGCATAATACTTTTCTTCTATGAACTCCTTTAGTTGGTAATCTTCACCTTCGTCATTACCTGAATGAATGTAATCAACACGCAGTCCTTTATTTTTGTAATTGTATTTGAAATCCTGGGAAAATGTGATGACAGGGATCAGGATCAGTATAAGAGCCAGATGCTTTTTCATTTATTGAAATTTTCTGTAAAGATATAATTCTTGGAGGAATTAATAATTAATAATTTCGTCATGCATAATGCATGAAGGGAAAATTTTGTAGAGATTTAAAATTTTTTATCTTTGAACAGGAATTACTATGAATTATTATGTTATTAATATAGCCTCAAAGGAAATGACTTTCCTAAATATTAAGAACAGAGACGAATATGTCCTGAGTTTACCCTAAAGGTAGTTGGAATACTAAGCCCCCTCACAAGTATTTAAGTTCTTAAGTTTTAATGATTATTAATTTATCGTATTATGGAATTACCTTTTGCAGAATCCTATAAAATTAAGATGGTGGAATCCCTTCGAAAAAGTACAAGGGATGAGAGATCAAAGTGGATTAAAGAAGCAAAATATAATCTCTTTAATCTAAAAAGTGATAAAGTATTCATTGACCTGCTTACTGATTCAGGAACCGGTGCCATGAGTGATAAGCAGTGGGCTGCTATGATGGTTGGTGATGAAAGTTATGCGGGAGCTTCTTCATTTTATAATTTAAAGGATGCGATTAAAGACATCCTGAATTTTGATTATTTCCTGCCTACTCATCAGGGCCGTGCTGCTGAAAATGTGCTTTTTTCAGCTATGATCAAGGAAGGTGATATTGTTCCGGGGAATTCACATTTTGATACAACTAAGGGTCATATTGAATTCAGAAGGGCAAAGGCAGTAGATTGTACAATTGATGAAGCCTATGATACAACTCTTGATTATCCGTTTAAGGGAAATGTTGATCTTAACAAACTGGCAGATGTTTTACAGAGCCATGCTGTTGAAAATATTCCTTTGATAATAGTTACTATTACATGTAATACTGCAGGAGGGCAACCTGTATCAATGAAAAACCTTAGAGATGTTCATAAGATTGCTAAAAAATATGGTATCCCTGTAATATTTGATTCAGCTCGTTTTGCCGAAAATGCATACTTTATTAAAGTAAGAGAAGATGGTTATCAGGATAAAAGCATCCGTGAGATTGTGAGAGAAATGTTTTCCTACTCAGATGGAATGACAATGTCGAGTAAAAAAGATGCTATTGTTAACATGGGTGGTTTCATTGGTTTCAGGGATGAAGAATTATATAGAGTTGCCTCCATGTATAATATTATGTTTGAGGGATATGTAACTTATGGTGGAATGTCAGGAAGAGACATGAATGCCCTTGCTCAGGGTTTATATGAAGGTACTGAGTTTGATTATCTGGAGACAAGGATTAAACAAACGGAATATCTTGGAAACCGCTTAAGAGAATTCGGTATACCTATTCAATATCCAATTGGTGGACACGCCATCTTTGTTGATGCACTTAAGTTCTTACCAAATGTTCCCAGGGAGCAATATGTTGCTCAAACTCTAGCTATAGAATTATATATTGAGGGTGGAGTAAGAGGTGTGGAAATAGGAACTCTCCTGGCAGATCGAGATCCTGAGACCCGAAAAGATAGATTTCCTCATCTTGAACTAATGAGACTTACGATTCCAAGAAGAGTTTATACCAATAATCATATGGAGTTTGTTGCTGTGGCTCTTAAGAATGTTTACGATAGAAGAGACGAAATAAAAACCGGACTTAAGATCATCAGGGAAGCTCCAATTATGCGACACTTCACCGTTGACCTTGAAAAGGTCTAGGGAATTGTCAATTGTCAATTTGTAATGAGTAATGTTTAATTTATTGATAATTTGTAAATTGGAAAATAAATTACAAATTAAAAATTATACACTGACAATTGACAATTAAATTGTGCTCATTTTTCTTGTAACATTCCTATGTTTAAAAAGGATACTCAATATTATAAATTCTGTCTTTACGGTTTTTTCAAAAACCTGCGTTTTTTCGATGCATTTCTTATATTGTTTTTCTTAGAGAATGGCTTGAGCTTCTTCGAGATCGGGTTACTTTATGCTGTCAGGGAAATCACCATCAATATTTTTGAGATCCCTACAGGAATTCTCGCTGACTCATTAGGAAGAAGGAAAGTGTTAATATCTGCTTTTGTATTTTATATTGGTTCATTTTTGGTATTTTATTCATTTACTGAATTCAGGACTTTTGTTATTGCCATGTTGCTTTATGCTATTGGTGACGCTTTCAGAAGTGGTAATCATAAGGCCATGATAATAAATTACCTGGAAGTAAAGGGCTGGGGAGATCAGAAGATCCATTACTATGGTCATACCAGGTCATGGTCTCAGGTAGGTTCTGCTGTATCATCACTTATCGGTGGTGCTATAATTTTCTATACAGGAAGTTTCAGGTATATATTTATCTTTTCAGTGTTTCCATATATAATTGATCTGATAATAGTATCAAGCTATCCGAAGTTCCTTGATGGGAACAGGCGTCATTTTAATTTATCAATGGTCAGGAAAGATATCAATGAAGTAATGAAACAATATATTGTTTCTATGAAAAGAACGAAACTGCTAAGATCATTGTTTAATGTTTCATTAAACAGTGGATATTATAAAGCGGTTAAAGACTACCTGCAACCAGTATTAAAAACCCTTGTGCTTTCATTGCCTGTTCTGGTTTGGATGAACGATGATAAAAGAACAGCAATAATAATAGGAGTCGTTTTCTTTATAGTCTATTTATTGAATTCAATAGCTTCACGGCTCTCAGGCAGGTTTTTCGAATTGTTCAGAAATATGTATTTACCATTGAATATAACTTTGGTTTCAGTTTTAAGTTTTGGAGTTCTGTCAGGAATACTCTTTGATAATGGGTTTTATCTCCTGGCGACAATATTGTTTATTCTTGTTTATATGATTGAGAACTTACGCAAGCCAATAGGTGTTGCATACATTTCTGGAATTGCAGATACGAAAATCCTGGCATCCGCATTATCTACCACTTCGTTGCTCAATTCATTGCTTGCTTCTGCTATTGCTCCAATTATTGGTATCTTTGCAGATACTTTTGGTATAGGAATGGCAATTATATTAACATCCGGATTACTTTTAATATTGTCACCAATTGTATTTGTAAGAAAGATCTGATATGGAAAAAAGTAAAAAAGCGGGTAGGTATTCCAGGATATATGATCAGATCAAAGGGTTGCTGGAACCGGGATTTTCTCCGACAGCATGCATGTCAACGATCGTGGCCGTGTTGCATCATAAAATGGATTACTTTTTCTGGACTGGTTTTTATATGCTGGATAAAGGAGAATTAATTGTTGGTTCATACCAGGGCCCTGTGGCATGTATTAAGCTGAAAAAAGATACTGGTGTATGCTGGGCAGGCATAAATCAACAAAAAACGCTGTTAGTACCTGATGTTCATAAATTCCCGGGTCATATTGCCTGCGATTCGAGATCGAATTCAGAAATAGTTGTGCCACTGAGAAACAGTGATGGAGTTATTGTGGGAATACTAGATATTGATAGCACCAAATTAAATTCCTTTGATGAGATTGATGCTGAATGGCTTGAAAAAATTATAGGATTAATCAATATATAGCTTTGGATAAATACTCAATTATCGCTTTATCGTTTGCCCTGTCGCTACATGTTTTTGCAGTAGGGGTTAAAAGCGGGATCTTTCGTTGTCAGACAACCAAAGAATGGATACGTACTTCTTTCTTTTTTGCCTTATTTCAAACTGCTTTTTATGCTCTTGGATGGTTTACGGCCAGTGGAATTACTCCCTTGATCAAATCATTATCACAACCCCTGGGAATTGTTTTATTATTGATAATAGGGTTTAAGATAATAATTACGTCTTTTGATCCACGTAAAGATCCTTCAATATTTAATGTAAGTAATTTAAGATTACTTTTAATACTGTCAGTTGCTACTTCTATTAATGCATTTTTGCTGGGTTTATCTTTAGGTTTGATAAATGTTGGAATACTCCCGGTCCTTTACTTCATTGCAGGATTATCTTTAATACTTGCCATTGCAGGAATACTTTTAGGAAAAATTGCAGGAAAGGTGAAGATGAGTATACAAGCTGATATTTTCGGAGGTTCAATACTATTAATTTTAGGAGTTTATTTATTATTGCAATATCTGGGTTATCTAAATTTGAATTAAAATTAAAATACTTACAACAGTGACTAAAATAAGAATTACCAAACAATTTACTTTTGAAATGGCTCACGTATTAAAGAATTATGACGGACCATGCAGAAATGTTCATGGTCATTCATATGAGCTCTTTGTTACTTTATCAGGAGAACCATTGCAGGATAAAAACTCACCTAAGTATGGAATGGTTATGGATTACAGGGACTTGAAGAGTATAGTCAAAGAAAATATAATTAACAAATACGATCATAGTTTAGTTTTAAGCAGTGCTCATGATACAGACTCAATAAATAACCTAAAGAAGGAGTTTGAAAAAGTAATTGTTGTTGATTACCAGCCGACCAATGAAAATCTGATTATTGATATTGCAGAAGCATTAAAGAGGCTATTGCCTGAAACTGTTCAACTTCATAATCTAAAACTAAGGGAAACTGCTACTGCCTATTCCGAATGGTTTTCAGAAGATAATCAATAAAAAAAGACCGATCAGAAGAACTCCTCCAACCGGTCTAAAATTACCAAGCGAAAATAGAAACCTATTTTTTAAGGAACGATTTATCGCAAATACTCATCTTTAGTCCTGGTTTGATATTATAAAACTAAATCAGAGTGATTGCTTTTATTTTTAGTTTATTAACCATTAATGCTATTCAGGCTTAAACCCACTTGGCGGTTGCCGGGATTAATAAAACTTGTTTTCTTCATCGTTATTTTTTTATTAATCAGGCGAAATAGTAATCATTAATAGAACATACATTAATTAGACCTCAATTTTTATAAAGGTTGCCTTATTTAATGAATTTTTTTATTATATTTTCTAATGTTTCTTTATTCTGTAATTGTAGCATATATAAACCATTCGACAACATGCTGACATCAATATTAATTGTTGAGGATTCGTCATCAACAGATAATATA
>CAZDWF010000113.1:0-11344 GCA_964508895.1 uncultured Bacteroidales bacterium | reverse complement strand
TGCTTATTTGACTTTTTGTTCTATTATCAATATTTCACAACACGGAAAACTTGACTTTTTCCTTACCTTTGTAAGTGACTCCCCTCTCGGTAGCTCAGTTGGCAGAGCAGCTGACTCTTAATCAGCGGGTCGAAGGTTCGAATCCTTCCGGGGAGACTAGATAAACAGCCATTTAATTATAATATATCAAATGGCTGTTTTTATTTGCAAGCTATTTGCAAGCAGATGTTAGATTCTTCATGTCCCTGGCCAGTAATTCTCTTCATCATTCAAACCTGTACAGTCTGATGAATAAAGAAAGCCAATGTCTCCTGAAATACTTTCTGGGTCTATTTCATAATAAATTTTAAGAAGCTTAATAATTGGCCGGGTTGCTTTATCCAAAAGGACAACAGCTCCCGGACCTATTTCTGTGTCCTCTGCGAATATGGGTTTGTTTATTTTTATTTGTTTTTGCATGGGTTTGTGGATAAAAATAAAAAGCCGGATGGTTTAATTCATCCGTACAAAAGCCATGGAAAAGTCCCTTTTACAGTAAGAATACTTTTAGACGAAATGTTTTTGGAATATTCCCTTGACTTTCAAAAAACCCATCCTAAAATTAAAGAGCCATAAGGTCACTGATTTTTTCTTTCAAGACACATTCAAATTGCGGTTTAAGCCCACCGATAAGCCAAAAACACACATTTGGACTACGGGTGCACGCTTTGGGACCGTGAGGTCGGAGGTTCGAGTCCTCTCACCCCGACCACAAAGCCTTTCGTAGAAAGGTCTAAATGGATTTTGAAAGGTGTAAAACAGGGGGTCAGTGACAACACGGCATAACCGTAAGGTCATTGGCCATGAGTGAAATAGAAACATTATTTTCCAGATTCTGTCAGTACTCGGAAGTTTTCAAAGGAAATACGAAGGCATCAATCCGTTGGTTTAATAATGAATTTAAGTCATTCTTGAAGTTTTCTAAAGTTCATTCAATTAATGAAGTAAATAGAAAGGTAATTGAAGATTGGATATTAACCGGAAAGCTTGAATGCAATTGGTCTGCAAAAACCATTAAAACAAGATTGCAGGCTATGAGTTTGTTTTTGGAATGGTGCAAAAGAGAGAAACTTATCGAAGAAAATTATACTAAAGATATACCCAAACCTAAATTACCCATGAGGATTCCTCGGAATCTATCAAAAGATGAAGCAATGAAACTCCTGGAATGGACACGCAATTTCCCATATGAGTATAAATTTGATAAGACCAGAGCTATTGCGATAATTGCAACCTTTTTGTACACTGGAATAAGAAAAGAGGAGCTAAGAAATCTAAAACTTGAAGATGTTGATATAGAAAACAAAACTCTATTCATACAAAATGGTAAAGGAAATAAAGATAGAATCGTGCCATTACATATTGAACTAATTTATGTTTTAAAAGGATATTTGAATGATAGAAGGAGACTAAACAAACAATGTCCTTTCTTTTTCACTGCAATGAGACAAGACTCCAGAATGGGTGACTGTGTGATTAAACGCTTAATTTTAAAACTTAGAGGTAAAAGTAAAATAGATTTTCATCCACACGTCTTACGTCATACTTTCGCCACTTTAATGCTTGAAGGAGGTTGCAATCTTTATGCACTATCCAAAATGTTAGGTCATTCAGATATAAAAACAACAACTATTTATCTAACAGCAACAAAAGCTCATCTTTTAGAACAAATAGAGAAGCATCCAATAAACTTTTAGACAAGATTAATTTTATTAAAACTTTGCTTAAGTCCTTCCTTTGATACTGATAAATAAATTTGAGTAGTACTCAAATCGCTATGGCCCAGCATCTCTTTTAGCTTGTAAAGATTCATATTTGCATCTAATGATAAGCGAGCAAATGTATGTCTTAACATATGAGGGGTTAACTTCACACCAGATTCCAAAGATATTTTTTTGCAGATCAACCTTGTATTTTTAGCATTAAGAGGTTTTGATGAATACAAACCAGTGAAAAAATATGAAGACTTGGTTTTCTTTTTCTCCTTCTCTTGAATATAGGTTCTCAATACAATTCTTAAACGTGGATGTATTGGAACAACCCTGTCCTTTTTGCCCTTACCTTGTTGAATAAACATTTCACCCGTTTCCAGATTAATGTCTCTTGTTTTCAAATCCAGTAATTCCTGCAACCTAATTCCTGAATAAATGAATGTATATATTATTGCTTCATTTCTTGTCCTTTGAAAAGCTGTAATCCATGGATATGATGAAACAGTATGTAAAACTCTAATTGTTTGCTTTTTATCTAAGCACCTTGGTAATCTAGACGGCAGTTTTGGCTTTTCAATATTTTCACAAGGATTCTTTTCAACAGCTCTGATTTTTACACACCAATTAAAAAAGGTTGAAAAGTTCTGCCTATATAAACGATAGGTTTGTGGAGCCCATCCTTTTTCCTGACTTTTATCCATTAAGAATTCTCTTATCATGGCCTCATCAAAGAGCTTAATATTTTCTGTTTTTGCATATAATGAAAGCATTTTTAAGCACCTGAGAATATAAAAATAGTTTCGGGGTGTCATTCCTCTTTCCAGAAGACAATAACGTTTAAAACCCCTCAGAAGATCTGAGTAGTCCATTTAAAGCGGGTTAGTAAGTTTGGGTTAAGCTGTATACCACAAAGTCCATTTCCCACAAAACTAATTACTTAAATCCCCGTAAAAATTAACCTCATAGAAAAATTTCTCTTTAAGGACTTGCAGGAATACAAGCTTTAAAATAATCTTCCTTTCAACACTTTGGGTTCTTTCATTCCGATTTTATCGGAAGCGACCCTAATCCTTGTTCGAAAATTGTGTTAAAGTATTTGAATGGCTAATTGTTCTGTTCTCTGAGTGGTTCTTATGTTTTTGAGGTTTTTATTTCGAAAATGATTCTAACTCATGGTTACATATAACCCCCCTCAATACTCCTTCGATATAAAATTGAGAATTCGGATCAATTATAATTGGTGTATAAGACTGGTTTAATGAAACAAGAATCATTTTCTCCAGATGTATTTTTTTTATCATTACTTTGTTATCAAGAGAACACACAACCACTTCACCATCATTTGGTTGATTGCATTTTTTTGCAATTACAAGATCACCGTCATGAATTTTTGGCTCCATAGAATCACTTTCAGCAATCACAATAAATGCATCTTCAATATTGAAATTTATCATTTTTTGTGAGAGTGCCATTCTGTCAACAGGATCACCTGATAGCAACCTGCCATCAGGTCCGCAACGCGCAAAGCCATACACGTTTACATAAGAAACAAGCCTGTCAGGGTCATTCAATATTTTATAGTCTCGTGGATTTTGAGGATTTCTTTGAATATACTTCTTCTTCTCCAGTTGCTTTATATGATGTTGCACTAAGCTTGGAGATGATAATTCTAGTTCTTCCTGAATCTGTCGGACTGTAAGAGGTGAATCAACATTGTTTGATAATATCCTCAATAGTTCAATTTGCTTATCATGTAAATCCATAGGTTGGCAAATATAGTGACATTTTGTTCAAATATAGTGAAACAAAGTCGATTTTTCATGACATTATCGTCCTAATAACAAGCTGGCATCATTTTTGTTCTATCGCTATAGAACAAAAAATAAAATATATGAAATATAATTTTACCAACTTTCTTCCTACAATTGTATCAGTGGTAGTGCCAATTTTCACGGTCAATACTTTTGACATCTATATTGGATTAACAGTAGGTATTATTTTAATGATTACTGTATTTCTAATAAACAAAAGACTAATAAGGCAAAAGAAAAAGGAAGCTATTCCTGAAGTTCTTGCTATAGGCTACTACCTGAATTTCATAGAGCCTTTAATAAACAGAATCAATGACAAAACTAAAGTCCTTGATGAGACCCGAAAGAATGAGTTACAGATCGATTTCCGGAAAATTGAAGTGAAGATAGTACAATCTGATTTAAGCCTTTTACCAGAAATAAAAGAAAGGATTAACAAAATGGGAAAGTTTTCAGTTCAAGATAACACACAGGATAGAAGCTTTGGTGTTCGCGGAAATTTGGTGGATGATAAATTGATCATTTATGATTTTCCCAACACTCTTTTTTCTCTCCAAAACTACTTCATTGCAAAATTTGGCAATGAAGTAAAGATGAAGAAAGAATATACAGTAAGATTTTATGACCAAGTTAGGAAGCTTATTACTGAAAGAAGGATTACTGGAATGGTGGAATTAGCAAAAATTGAGTTTATTAACCCAACTAAATTAATTTAATATGGAATTAGTAGCATACTTTGAACAGTTTTTAAAAGAGGAAGTCAATTTGAATCAAAGTAGAATTGATACATTAGACCAGAAAAAAACCACACTCACCAATTACATCAAGGATTCAGATGTGTTCAAGGATATATTTATCAGTATGGAGACACAAGGCTCCCTTGCACAAAAAACTATTATAAAGCCTCCTAATGGGCGTAAGGAATTTGATGGCGATCTATTGCTTCTTCTTAACGAAAATGAGGAATGGGAGCCAAAGGACTACATAAATGAATTATACAATATCTTTAAAAACAATGAAGCATATAAAGACATTGTTCACCGAAATAAACGATGTATCATTATCGATTATTCTGGAGATTTTCACATTGATATTGTTCCCTGTATAGAGTCAGAAACTGACTATCGTATTTGCAACAGATCTGAAAACACATTTGAAGTCGATAAACCTTTGGAATATAAAGAGTGGTTCTTTAACAAACATAAAAACTCATTTAATACGCTTATTAAAAGCGTTCGACTTTTTAAATATCTCAGGGATATTAAAACCTCATTTACGATTAAATCAATTCTTCTAAATACTTTACTCGGAAACCAAGTCAGTAATTCCGAAATAAAAGCTGATTTTAAGAATATTCCTACTTCTTTTTATACACTATTTAATAGACTTAATGCTTATCTACAGAACAATCCATCATTAATAACTATTCCAAATCCTGTTTTAGCTGGAGAGAATCTTGCTGAGAGAAACTGGGATGATGCCAAATACTCTAATTTCAGGAACCAGATTAAATCATATTGGGAAAAAATAAAGGATGCTTATGAGGAAACCGATAAAAATGAGAGCATTAAAAAGTGGAGAATAGTTTTTGGTGACAAGTTTCCTGATAAGCTAAAAGAATCGAAAACCAATCAATCAATTGCAGCCATTGCTTCATTAGCACCAAAGCCATATGCTTCGAAATTTTGATCAATTAACCTTGGTTTTTTCCAACATTATTCTTGTACGTGAAGGAAGATATATTGATGGATTCTTGCCAATTAAAGATGCGGATGACAATATTCTTTTCGAGTATAAGGTTAGTATAGACTTTAGTATAATACCACCAACCGTTAAAGAATTAGAGGAGCTAATTCCTCATGACAAGGAAAGACATTTATTTCCAAACCAGGATTGGAGTTGTTGCCTAGGATATCCTATGGAGTTAATCTCGTTTTGGATAAAAAGCAATTATGATTGCTTAGCATATGTTAGAAACAAGGTTATACCTTATCTTGCTAATCAGCACTACTATGATAGGAATGGCGAATGGCTCGTGGAAGGATTGGACCATGATATGAAAGGTGCCATTCAATTTTACTCTGCAATTTTTGGTACTGATGATATTAAAATTATTTCATACAGGCTTGGCAATATCATTCGAAATAGAAAATACAGACAAAATGATAAGTGCTTCTGCGGCAGTAATATTAAATATAAAGATTGCCACAAAAAAAGGTCATTAACAGTAAATGAGAGAAAATATCTTGAGTGGGAATACACACGTTTTCGTGCGTATTTAAGTAAGAAGAAAGCCTCCACTTAATTTAATTTGTGATTCATGCATCTTTTCAATCTTACACTACTTATTACTCAAATCCCCGTCAAAGTTAACCTCATAGAAATATTTTTCACTAAGCACTACCTCTCCCATTAAGAAAAAGCATTGAGAGGGATAGCCCTTCGGGTTTGTTCAGATTTTCCTCGTTTATATATATTCCTTTCACCCACCTATAAACACATATAGACACCGGTGTGTATATTTACCCACAAGTACACACTTTTACCCACAGGTATGCACATTTACCCACCGCTTACCTTTTCAATGAAAAGAAAAATCGTGACATAAATACTGGTTTAAAATTTCTACTCCGGTTTTGGTATGCCGAAAATTTCATTAACCGGCGTGCCAGTTGCCAAGAAAAATCCCCAGGGCAGGGGTAAAAACCATGACACATACTGTTGATCTTTTCTCATCAAACCTAAGTGAAATCAGCGTGAACTACAGCCCCAAAAGAAAGTATTCCGAAATGCCTAAAGTGACCTGTTCTAATGATGCTGTTGAACTTTTGCGCTCCATTTGGAGCGATCAAATTGAGTATCGTGAAGAATTCGTAATCCTTTGTCTGAATCGTGCTAACAAAGTCCTGGGGTATTCCAGAATTTCCTCAGGAGGCACAACAGGAACTGTTGCTGATCCCAAAATTATTTTCCAGATAGCCCTCAAATCCAATGCTTCAAGCATTATTCTTGCTCATAATCATCCTTCGGGAAATACTGATCCAAGCGATTCAGATACAAAACTCACCACCAAACTTAAAAGTGCAGGAATTCTTTTGGATATTCCGGTTCTTGATCATATCATTCTGACTTCTGAAAGTTTCTATTCGTTTGCGGATGAGGAGCTCTTTTAAAAGAAATTTATTCTTCTTTAAGTATTCTATTTATTCGCTCAATTGCATGAACTATTTTAATTACATACATTTATAGTCATTATAGGTTTAAGAAAGTTGTGTAACTCATAAGTCCTTAATGTATCAATAGAATAGATAATTCAATTTTGAAGGAAGAACCATAGTAGAAATATTTATTTGAAGAGAACAAAATATCACACACCAATAGTAAGAATTTGTACTTTTACTTTGATTAATACTTTAAACATATGACACAATTTCATTTCTGTAATGCATTTATTGATAGCATAAAAGGTAAAGATTATAAAGACATTATTTACAATAAAATATTTGAAAATAAAGATCTTTGTACATTCAAGAAATCGAGTAGACGTTTATCAAATCTTGGTGGAAATATTTGGGTTTTAAGAACTGACCAGCCTGAATCAATAACTATAATAGAAGAAAGGAATATTGAAATTGAAGGTAAAAAAGTAAATGTCTTCTTCGTTAGAGAGATTTTTGCCAAAAATAATTTTGAGTACAAATATGTTAAGAACATATATCCACAATTGAAGAATGGTGAATGGATAGCAAACAATCCACTACCTAAAATCGATTTAGATAGTTTTATTAGCCACTTTAAAGACAATGCGTCGAAAATCAAAGAAAGAGAATTTCCACCCCAAGAACTAACTTCATGGCATGAAGGTTTTAAGATAAAACCAAAAAATGAAATATTTGAAACAGAAAATTGGGTTAAATATGCATTAAATAGTTCTTTGTCTGAAGGGATGATTGATAAGCGAGTTGACATATTTAGGATTGTGCTTAATAATATTGTTGAAGGTAGAGTAGAAGGTGAAATTATTAAAGAAGAGAATGAGATTTCTATTTTTAAATATACAGATAGTGAAATAGGAATTTTATATAGCAAAATAGAGATTTTTAATGGAGATCCTACTTTCATTTTGTTTAATGGTGCTATTCTTAGTAAACAAAAAACCCATTGGGAAAAAGCCTTAGCAGATTTGCTATCAGAGAAGATTAACTTCACCAAAGATATAGAAAGCATTAGTCGTAAAGCATTTAGAGCATATCCTAAATGGACGATTGCACACTATGACGATTGGTATCCTATTCAAAAAAGTAAGGAATTTAGCAACCTTTCTTTAACAGGAGAACAAATTGATTTTTTTAATAAGTTTAAATTCCCATACTACATTAATGGGCAAGCTGGTAGTGGTAAATCCACAATGCTTTATTATATTTTTGCAAATTCATTTTATTATAAAAGACAAGGGGAGATTGATGGCGATATTATCTTTCTAACAGAAAATGAAACTCTTTTAAAACATTCAAAAGATGCTGTTTTTGACTTGTTGACTAATAACACAGAATTTAAAGTTCATATTGACCTTGCAAGTCAATGTAGAAAAAATCACTTCAACTCGTTTAAAAAGTTTCTATTTGACATGCTCCCTGAAAGAGATAAAAACAAATTCAAGGAGAGTAAATATTTAGATTTTTCTAAATTCAAACAACTGTATGAAAAATCTAATTTGCCTAAGCATATTATAGATAGATATTCAGCAGAAGAATCTTGGTTCACTATTATCACATATATTTATGGTTATAATTATAATGATAAAATTACAGGTGATAATTATATTGATTCAATACCTAATAAGTCTCAAATTATACCAAAAAACAAATTTGTTGGTATAGAGGAAAATGTTTTGCCATTTTATGAAAAACTAATTTTTGAAGAAAACTATTGGGATAAGCTCAAAATCATAAGGTATTTGACTGAAAATGTTTACTTGAAAGATAAGTACTGCGTAATAATATGTGATGAAGCACAAGATTTTTGCAGAGTTGAATTACGCTTTATATTAAGATTATCGAAATATTTAGAGTATGATTTATCAAAAACAGACCAAGTTCCTATAGTTTTTGCAGGTGATCCGAACCAAACAGTAAATCCGACAGGATTTAGGCAAGGAGAAATGACTAGTATGCTCTATGAGGAGTTGCAAGAAATAGCTAAGTTTAATAATAAAATCAAAGACTATAATCCTTCATTAAACTATCGTTCTGCCCAACCAGTTGTATCTATTGCAAATTTTGTGCAGCATCACAGAATGAAAAATCTAGGGATAAATCAAGCAAAACCACAAGAAGCAAAGCGCCCTGATAATAATAACGACAGAAATTTCAATGTGTTTTTAAGCTATAAATCTATTGAAGAAAATCTAGAATTGAAACAAGATTTAATTGAAAAGCTAAAACACAAAGTCTTCATTATTCCTGTCAATGCACAAGAAAAGGAAGAATATATTAGACAACATAATATACTATCACTAATCGATGAGGTTGAAGTAAAAACATCAGTGGAAGCAAAAGGCGCAGAATATGAGCAGGTTGTTCTATACGGCTTTGGAGAGTATTTTATACAAAATTTTAAAACTATATCAAAGAATAGATCGGATATAGATGAACTATTTAGGCGAGGCTTCTTCTTTAATAAATTATATGTTGGATTAACACGTGCCCAAACAGAATTATTAATTATCGATAGCATTCAATCAGAGAAGTCATTTTGGAAAGAACTTGTTGACAATGCTGAAATATCAACAGCCAAATGGAAGATTTTAGAAAATAATAAATATGACACAATCTTATATAATCCTGGATCTATAAAAGACAAAATTGATGACAGTACTAAAGAAAATGCTTTAAAAAATGCAGAACAAGACAAGAAACAGGGACTTTATGATCATAATCCTGCAAGACTCAAAGTCGCTGCAAAACAATTTATTAAAATAGGGAAGAAAGAACAAGGTTATGAATGTCTAGCACTAGCTGAAGAAATTAATGAAAACTGGCAAGGAGCAGCAGATCTATATTTAAACCCAATTTTCAAGACCCCAAAATATGAAGAAGCTGCAATTTGTTTATTCAAAGGAAGATTCTTCAACGAATTAGTCTCACGTATAGGAAACAATATAAATACAATCGAACACGATGTTAGGATTATTATTTCACGTTTAATTAGTGGTGAGAAATTAATGAAACAAGATATTGATGTATTAAAACAAAACCAGAAACAGTTAGTCGAAATCATTAATAATATTGAATGGAGAAACGAATTAATAAACCAATTGATTATATGCTCAAAGTCAATTCAAGTCCTAGAACAGAAAAGAGATTTCGTAATAGTTTTGGAAAGCATAGCTAATTCGAGTGATCAAGATCTATGGTCAGAAATTGGAGATGTTCGTTTCGGTTTAAAGCATTATAAAGAAGCTATAGATGCATGGAATGAAATTGAATCTTTTGACGAGAATGAGAGATATTTTATCTCACAAGTGGAATTAGCAAAGCAAAATAATAACTATGAAAAAACTGTTCTTTGGCTTGATGCACTATTAAAGTTTAAAAACTTACATGAACAAAAAGGTGTCTTAAATGAAATTATTGAAATTCACAAACAATTCAGCTCTTATGAAGTATCAATAGATTATAGTAAAATTGTTTTTAAAGCTTTAATTATTAGACAGCCAAATGACATTGATGTAATAAAGTTTGGCGAATTGATTGAGAGACAATTTAGTAATGAAGAGGATAAACTTATCAGTTTTTATGAAGAAATACTTGAAGATGAGAATATAAATAGAAAAATAGCAAATTTCATTATAGAGAGATGGGCTAAAGGTATTTGGAAATTACAAAAAGAAAATATAAACTTAGAAAAGCTGAATACGAAATATTTACAAATTTCAAATAAACACAAAACTGTTTATCGGGAGTTTAATCTTGAAACACTTGAGAATATTTCCGAATATCCTAAAGAAATTATATGGAAACCAAACGAACAGTTAAAGAATATTACAATACACAACTTTCGAAGATTTGATCGATTATCAATATCTAATATTGGACAATATAATTTGATTCTAGGGGATAATAATGTAGGAAAAACTTCTTTGCTTGAGGCATTGCTATTTACAACAGAAAAGGAAAAATATATTGAAAGCCTTGTATTTGCTTATATTAACAGAAAAAATATTACGCGAATATCAGTAAATAACGAAGAGAAATATGTAATCCCATCTGATTTTGTTTTCAAAAATTTTGTTAAGAAAGGCGTCAATCCAAAAGAATTGAAGTTTGAATTACAGGAAGAACGTAATTCTTGGAGTTATGAAATACGGACTGGAACAATTCAAGAAATAAAAGAAAGATTCGAACATTTATCAAACATTGATATAGAAGAATATATTAGTATTATATCTGACGGTTTAGAAGTTGATATCGCGGAATTACCATTAATTATTAAAAAAATTAATCCTAGTAATTCAATTGTAACTCCTCTAATTCCATTTGGTAAAGGATTTGGTAATGATTTAGCTTTAGTCTTTTATGAGGAAATATGGAAAAAGATAAATAAAAGAAAGGAATTTATTGATTCTATGAAGGTATTTATTCCAGATATTATCGATATAAATGCAAATACTGAAAAAAAAGAAATTGATATAGCTGAAAAAGGTACAGAAGAATATTCACCATTGCATCAATATGGAGCGGGGGCAAATAAACTTTTTCGAATCCTAGTCCAGATTGCTAT
>CAZDWF010000112.1:0-11464 GCA_964508895.1 uncultured Bacteroidales bacterium | reverse complement strand
TTACTTCTTCCGGAGTCCATTTTTGCAAACCATCAAACGACAAATACTTCTAATAATTCCGTTTCTTCTCCTGTGTTTAGCACTATATTTTCAAACATGGCCGGAACCAATATTGTATCACCTTTGATCATATTCTCTTTTCCATTTTCATAAATGAGTTCACAGCTTCCTTTAATGCAAATGTATGCAACAAATGAGTCTAATCCACTTAAGTCTTTATTCAGGGAATGATTCATCAAATGTACTAGGTTGGTAGTAAAGTGTTTGCAGGATTCAAGATTTACTGTAGCATCTTCCTTTTTGTTATAAAGAGTTTTATACTCATCATACACATTAAAATCAATAGCATCCAGTGCTTCATTAGTATGCATATCTCTGCCTTTTCCGTTTTCATTAAGCCTGTCCCAATCATAGATCCTGTAAGTCGTATCAGATGTTTCCTGTATTTCTGCCAGGAATATTCCAGGGCCGAGTGCATGGACCCTTCCTGCAGGCATAAAGAACACATCTCCTTTATGGACCTTTTCAAAGTTCATGATCTCTTTGAGAGTATTTGATTTAAAGTGGTTAAGATATGAGTTCTGTGTTTGCTTACTTGAAAATCCGCTTATTAATTCTGCTCCAGGATCTGCTGCCATCACGTACCACATCTCGGTTTTTCCTCTTCCTATCTTTCTTTTACCTGCAAGATCATCATCAGGATGAACCTGTATGGAAAGCCAGTCGTTGGCATCAATGAATTTAATAAGAACAGGAAATTCATCTTTGAAATTGTCATAGTTTTTATCACCAACAAGATCATACATATAGACCTCAACCAGTTCATTAAGGTTGTTTCCTGCCAGGAATCCATTGCTTACCACTGATTCAAATCCTTCCACTCCTGATAATACCCAAACTTCACCACAATTAGGTAAAGGCGCAAAATCCATGCCTAAAGCAGTCTTAACCTTTTGTCCACCCCAAATCTTATCTTTGAAAATGGGCTTGAATTTCAATGGATAGAGATCATTCATATTTTGTATTTTCTCCAAAAATACAAAACATGAAGATTAATTTATAATTAATAATGGATTGAAGCCAAAAGCTTTGAATTTTTTACAAACTACGAACTATGAACTACGAACTTTTATTTATTTTTGAAAAAAAATAAATAATTTATGCAAAACATCTGTATCTTCTGTGGTTCATCAAAAGGAATTGACCCAGTTTATTCTGAAGCAACTAAAGATCTGGCCAGGCTCCTGGTTGAGAACCGTATCAACCTTGTTTATGGTGGTGCGGATATCGGATTGATGAAAATTGCAGCAGATACAGTTCTTGAAGGAGGTGGAAAAGTAATTGGTGTTATGCCTGAAGACCTTGCCGGAAGAGAAATTGCTCATAAAGGGATCACTGAAATGCATATCGTTGATTCCATGGCAGAAAGAAAAAGTAAAATGGCAGAAATCTCGAATGCATTTGTTATGTTACCTGGAGGGGTAGGTACCCTTGATGAATTCTTTGAGATGATGAGCTGGAACCAATTGGGATATATGAAAAAACCCCTTGGGATATTTAATATTAACGGATATTTTAACCATTTGCTGGAATTTATACTTCATGCTACGAATGAAAAATTTCTGAGAGAAGAACATCAAAATAATATTATACTTGAATCCGATCCTGAAGTGTTGATTCATAGAATGATGAATTTCACATTTGAAGAACCCACTGAATGGGTTGAAAGACTAAAGAAATTGGGATATTAATTAAACATGACGCGTAACGCGTAACAAGATTAAGATTATAGATAATTTGGTTCTGATGAAAGAAGCTGATTTTTATAAACCTCTTTCAGGTGATAAAGTACAATGTGTGCTTTGTCCGCATAACTGCATTATTTCTAATGGGAAGAATGGAATATGCAGGATGAGGAAGAATACAGGTGGCACTCTGTATTCTGAAAACTATGGAATGATATCTTCCAGGTCCTTCGACCCGATAGAGAAAAAACCACTTTATAATTTTTATCCCGCTAAGACTATATTCTCCATTGGAAGCATTGGATGTAACCTCAAGTGTAAGTTTTGTCAGAATTATCAGATCAGTCAATGTTTCGTTGAAGAGTTTGATTATTTACCAAAATGGACTCCGGAAGAAGTAATAAAATTTGCCCAAACAAAACCAGATAATATAGGGATTGCATATACCTATGATGAACCTACCGTATGGTATGAGTTCATGAAAGACACAGCAACACTTGCTAAAAGTAATTCATTGCTTAATGTGATGGTTAGCAATGGTTTTATAAATAAGGCACCACTGGAATCTTTGATCGGAGTGATTGATGCCTTCAGTATTGACCTGAAAGCTTTCAGTGAGCCATTTTATAAACGGCTTACTTCATCAGAGCTTAAGCCCGTTCTGGATTCACTGTTGCTGATTAATAAATACAGAAAACATCTCGAAATAGTAAACCTCGTGATCCCGTGTGAAAATGATGACGAAAAAGAATTTATAAATATGCTGAAATGGATCAATGGAAATCTGGGCAAAGCAACTGTGCTTCATCTCTCACGATATTATCCCACATATAAGCTTACAAATCCACCAACCTCTATTGAATTACTAGAAAGATTTTACGATATAGCTAAAGAATATCTGGATTATGTTTATCTTGGTAATGTGAGAGAAAATAAAGGGCAACATACTTATTGTCCTGAATGCGATGCACTTGTGATTGAGAGGATCGGATATTCTACTGGAGTTGTTGGTTTGGATGATGATGGGAAGTGCAAGGAATGCGGGGGAGAATTAAAAATTAAAAATTAACAATTAAGAATGAATTGATGATTTCAGATTGCCGGTTTTGTGCTAAATACATCATGGCTGGCGCGGACATTCTGTCCGTGTCTAATCTATACATTTCAATAAACACGGACTGCAAATCCGCGCTAGCATAAAATCGACAATGTCTACGAACTACGAACTAATATGTTAATAATAGGTATCACCGGCACTAACGGATCAGGCAAAGGAACAGTAGTAGATTACCTTGTTACGGAAAAGGGATTTATGCATTATTCTGTGAGAGGATACTTGCTTGAGCTTATCAGAGACCAAGGATTGCCGGAGAATAGGAAAAGCATGATATCGATGGCTAATAAATTAAGAGAAGATTATGATAGCCCGTCGTATATTATCGATCAGTTGTATAAGCGCGCCAAAGAATTTGGTAAAAATTGTATTATTGAGAGTATCAGAACCCTTGGGGAGGTCATATCTTTAAAAGAAAAAGGTAATTTTTATTTGATTGCAGTAGAGGCTGATCCGAAAATAAGATATGAAAGAATTTTGTTGAGGAAATCGGAGACAGATCATATTTCTTTTGAAACCTTCCTGGAAAATGAAAACAGGGAAATGGAATCAAAAGACCCAAATAAACAAAACCTTTCTGCATGCATAGAGATGGCGGATTTTGTCCTGAATAATAACGGAAGCATAAATGAACTTATCGAACAAACCGATAAAGTGTTGGGAGAATTAAGAATTAAGAATTAAGAATTATGGGAAAGCATACGAGACCAAGTTGGGATGAGTATTTTATGGATCTGGCAACAGCAGCTGCAAAGAGGGCAACCTGTGACAGGGGTAGAAGCGGTTGTGTGATCGTTAGGGATAAGCAATTACTGGTTACAGGATATGTTGGTTCTCCAAGAGGCTTGCCTCATTGTGATGATGTTGGACATCTTTTTAAAAAATTGTATCACGAGGATGGAAGGGTGACACAGCATTGTGTTCGCACAGTCCATGCTGAACAAAATGCAATTTGCCAGGCTGCTCGCCGTGGTATTGCTCTTGATAAATCTACGCTATATTGCAAGATGACACCATGCAGAACCTGTGCCATGCTTATTATAAATTGTGGTATAATAAGAGTGGTTTGCGAAAAGAAATATCATGCCGGTGAAGAATCAGAAGAGCTTTTTAAAGAAGCAGGAATTGAACTCGTCTATTTCAATAATGAAGTAGAAAAATATGAGGGACAGTAGTTAGATTATAGATTATAATCTAATATTTAGGAGCTTCTCCCCAGAAGTTAGTATATTCTTCAGCATCTTCGCCAAAAGATTCTACCTGTTCGCCTTGAATTTTATAAGTACATTTCTTCCCGTAAATTTTTGAGAAAATAATATCATACTCAATTCCATTATCTTCTATCATGACCACATTGGCTAACTTTTTACCTTTGCTATAATCCAGGCTTGAGGAACAAACAGGGCAAAAAATTTCCATGATGTCTCCTTCTTTGATATCAAGAGTTCCGTGTTTTAATACAGAATATTCACCCAGTTCTGGACTCAATAGTATAAGACCTTTATTTCCGTCAGGAGCTTTAGCTCCCAGGATAATTTTTTTATTAGGGCGTAAGTGGGCCCTGCAATGCGGACAAAGATAATGTGTTGGGGTCATGGCGTTTGATTATGATTGTTGATATAAAAATAGTAAAAATTATAAACACTTATCCTAAACAGTGAACAGAAATGAAATAATTACTTTAAGGTTAATCTACTCTTCAAGCAAATATATCTTCATCTCATCTCCTTCAGAAACCATCCCTCTCATCATACTTGTGGTATTAAAGCTCATAGCCACATTTCCTTTGTAGTCCACAGCAATAATTCCTCCACCTGCTCCAATGTTTTCCAGTTTGGTCATGACAACATATTCAGCGGCTTCTTTGAGAGGCCAGCCTTTATATTTCATCAGGGCGCTAATATCATAAGCTACTACATTTCTGATAAAGAACTCTCCGTGACCAGTGGCTGAAACTGCACAGGTCTTATTATCAGCATAGGTACCTGCTCCAATAATTGGAGAATCTCCAATACGACCAAACATTTTGTTGGTCATACCACCGGTAGATGTCCCTGCTGCAAGGTTTCCATATTTATCAAGTGCAACAGCTCCTACGGTGGAGAATTTATCTTGCTTGACTTGATTTTTTTTCTTCTCTCTTTCTTGTGCTTTTTGCAATGATTTCCATCTTCCAGGAGTATAGAAATAAGATGTGTCAACAATTTCAAGTCCTTCTTCTTCTGCGAAGATCTCTGCTCCTTTTCCAACCAACAAAACATGTTTTGAGTCAGTCATTACTTTTCTTGCAGCAGAAATAGGGTTTTTAATAGTGGTAACGCTGGCAACAGCTCCGGCATTAAGATCTCTTCCATCCATAATTGAAGCATCCAGTTCATTCTTCCCCTGGGATGTAAAAACAGCTCCTTTTCCTGAGTTGAACAAAGGAGAGTCTTCCATGATGTTTATAGCAATTTCAACCGCATCCAGGCTGCTTCCGCCATTTTTCAGGATATCTTCTCCGGCTTCAAGGGCCTTTGTTAAGATCTCATAATATTTTTGTCGTTGTTCCTCAGTGATGCTTTCTTTTTTACCACCTCCGGCTCCACCATGAATAAGCAGGACATATTCCGGTTTTTTGATTTCTTTCCTGCAGGAAAAAATGAGCAATAGAACTATCAGAACGATAAGAAGGCGTACTATTAATTTCATTGTGTATTATTTTATGATTGATCCAAAAATACTTTGCATATCAATAAAATCAAACAGATGTCCGGCAGTAAGAAGTATCACAGCAATGATTACATAACGAATGAAGTTTATGCCTTTTTTAACTGCCAGTCGTGAAGCAACAAAGGCACCGATAACACTACCTATTGTCATTATCAATCCATACTCCCAGTTTACCTGGTCATCGAGAAGAAAAATGATTAATGAAAATGGTAAATACATGAGTATGATCATCACTTTGGAAGCATTGGCTTTCACAAGATTTTGTCCGGCTGCCAGTATTAATGCTGCCAGTAGTAAATAGCCAACTCCAACCTGAATAAATCCTCCGTACACACCAATAAAAAAGAATATGATAACATGCTTGATACTGATTTTCATCTTCTCAAGTTCAACATTTCCCTCCAGCCATTTTTTAGGGTTTGATATGATAAATGCCAGCATCAACAGCAGAATAATCCCCATCGCAATTTCCAGAACTCTATCGGTAAGATCCACAGCGATCCATGCTCCGACCACTGAGCCAATAACAGCAGGAATACCCAGCCATAGAGTTTTTTTTAAGTCCAGTACTTTTTGCTGTTTAAAACTACTTGTAGCGATGATATTTTGTATAATTATTGCAATTCGGTTGGTGCCATTAGCAACACCCGGAGGCAAACCTAAAAACATCAGTAGTGAAAGTGAGATTATTGATCCCCCTCCTGCAAGGGTATTTATAAATCCAACAAATAGCCCTGCCACTATTAATGCTATGATCTCTGCTGTTCCCATAATTATTAGTTAAAATGGAAATTCTTATTTTTCCTGCCGATAAATCGTACCACAAGAAATAGAATTATCAATGAAACAGGTAGTAAAATATAGGTTGAAACTCCGTAGGCTGCTGGAATGGTGCCAATACCAATAGCTACCACTCCAACTGTTAAAGCATAAGGTAATTGAGTTCTGACATGTTCAATATGATTACAGGAACTCGCCAGTGAACTTAGAATTGTAGTATCAGAAATTGGTGAGCAATGATCACCGAGTACAGATCCTGCCAACACTGATGAAACAACATTATAGAAAATATTTAAAGAAGTATTATGATCCAGGCCATAATCCTGGCAAATCATCCAGGATGCAGGTAATATTAATGGGTAGAGTATTGCCATTGTTCCCCAGGATGATCCGGTTGAAAATGAGATCAAGGCAGCAAGAATGAATGTTAATGCGGGGACAAAATAAGGCGAAAAGGATACTTCAAGCATGCTGTTGGCAATAAAATCAGCTGTATGCATATGCTCTGTGATAAGAGCAATTGACCAGGCAAGAATTAATATGAGTATAGCGGTTAACATGGTTCTGAAACCATTGATCAGGCTGTCAATGCAAGCCTTAAGTTTTAATATTCTCTGAGAAATGGTAAGGATCACAGCAGTTAATACACCGGATATCGATGACCATAAAAGGGAAATATAAGAATCTGAGTTCCCGATAATATGGGATATTTTTTTTGAGAAGGAAAGCTCATCACTAATCCAGACAGCCTGATCCCATCCTGTATAAAGTAAGCCCGCCAGTGTACCGAAAATGATTACCAGAACAGGAATTACTGCATTATACCAGCGTGCTTTAATATCATCAGATATATCCAGTTCATTTATCTTATTAGAGAAACTAAAATCACTATTTTCACCTCCAACTCCTTTTTCTCTTGATTTTTTCTCTGCCTTGTACATAGGTCCAAAATCCCTGTTTGTAAACACAAGAATTAGAATAAATAATAATGCCAGCACAGGATAAAAAGAATAAGCCAAGGAGTTTAGAAATACAGAATAAGCAGTTGTATCAAGGCCAATGGTGTTTATCCCATCCTGTATATAACTTAACTCAGCACCAATCCATGTTGTCACAAATGCAATGGCAGCAATTGGAGCTGCAGTAGAATCAACAAGATATGCAAGCTTTTCTCTTGATATCCTTAATCTGTCTGTCATCGGCCTCATCGTATTTCCAACTACCAGCGTATTGGCATAATCATCAAAGAAAATAAGTATGCCCATCAACCATGTAACAAACTGTCCTGATCTGGATGTTTTTGCATGCCTTGAAAGAATATTGACCACACCTTTCATTCCCCCGTTCCTGGTGATTAGGTTCACCATAGCTCCAATAAGCATGGAGAAGATGATTATCGACAGATGGTCCACATCGCTTAGTGATTCAATGATATAAGTGTCGATCAATGTAAAGATGCCTTTGAATATGGCAATAAAGAGGGTGTTTCCCTGATAATACGAGATTATTGTTGTACCAACTAAAAGTCCTACAAAAAGTGCACTAAAAACTTCTCTAAATGCTAAAGCGAATAATATAGCTATCAAAGGAGGTAAAATCGACATCCACAGTGGGATAGGAGTAATACGCTTTGCAATGCCAAAATCAACACATCTGATTTCAAGGTTTTGCGATTTATCAAATGTATATTCGAACTGAGTTTCACCATTTTGAAAATGGACATTAAATTTTTGATTATTTGCTAAAACGACAAATGTAGTATCCTGGAAATGCCTATTTAAAGAAGGATCAGTATTTACAATTGTAATTCGGGAAGGGATATGTTGAATGATTATCTCGGAAAAGCTGATTTCAAAGTTGGTATTTCTGATATTTTCAGCATTTAGTTGAAAGCTGAAAGATAAAATTAAGAGAACTATACAGATTAACTTTTGCATTTAATCAGCTTTTGTTCAACATTGCTTTAATGGTATTCTTTATACTTTCCGGATCGTATCCACACTTCTTATAGAGTTCCATTTGTGTTCCCTGTCCTATGTATTTATCAGGTATTCCAAGTCGAATAACATCAGCTTTGTAGTTATTATCAGACATGAATTCAAGGATCTCACTACCCAGCCCGCCAACTATTGTCCCATCCTCCAGTGTGATTATCTTTTTAAATTTCATGAATACTTCATGTAACAAATCTTTATCGATGGGTTTAAGATAACGAATATCATAATGCGCTACCGATATTTTTTCTTTTTCCAGTTCTTCTGCCACTGTAGTTGCAAAATTCCCAATATGTCCGATGGAAATAACTGCAATATCCTTTCCGTCTTTTAACATTTGTCCCTTACCAATTTCAAGTTTTTTGAAATCTGTTTTCCAATCCGGCATAACACCACGGCCTTTGGGATAACGGATAGCAAATGGCCCCTGATTATCGAGCTGAGCGGTATACATCAAATTTCTAAGTTCTTCTTCATTCAAGGGTGAAGCAATTGTAATATTTGGTATCGATCTTAAAAAGGCCAGGTCGTAGGCGCCATGATGTGTGGGACCATCTTCTCCAACCAGCCCGGCACGATCGAGACAAAATACAACATTTAGGTTTTGCAATGCTACATCATGCACTATCTGATCATAAGATCTCTGCATGAATGTGCTGTAAATATTACAGAAGGGAAGCATTCCATGAGCTGCTAATCCTGCAGAAAAAGTAACTGCATGTTGTTCTGCTATACCCACATCAAATGCCCTGTCTGGCATTTTCTCCATCATTATGTTTAAGGAGCTTCCGGTAGGCATAGCCGGAGTAATTCCAACTATTTTATCATTTCTTTCAGCAAGTTCAACTATGGTCCTGCCAAAGACTGTTTGAAACTTTGGTGTCGGTTTTTCATTACATTCCTTATCAATGATCTCTCCGGTTTTCTTATTAAAAAAGCCTGGGGAGTGGAATTTTGTCTGTTCCTGTTCGGCTTTCTTAAAACCTTTACCTTTGGTTGTTACAACATGTAAAAGTTTTGGTCCCTGAATATTTTTAACATCCTTTAGTATCTTAACCAGAAGATCCACATCATGTCCGTCGATAGGACCAAAATACCTGAAGTTAAAAGCTTCGAAAAGATTACTTTTATTCAGGATGGAAGATTTAAAAGCATTCCTTATCTGTCGTACTATTGTTCTTGGAATTCTCCCATATCTGGTCCCACCTCCCAGCATAAACCAGATCTTGTCCTTTATTCTATTATAAGTTCTTGACGTACTGATATGTACAAGATATTCTTTTAATGCCCCAACATTTTTATCGATGGCAATGCCATTGTCATTCAGGATCACTAACACATTAGCCTGGGATACACCTGCATTGTTTAATGCTTCCATGGCCATACCGCCTGTCATGGAACCATCACCTATTACAGCAATATGCTGTCTGCCATTATTATCAAGTATCCTGGATGCAATAGCCATTCCAAGCGCTGCTGAGATCGATGTAGATGCATGGCCTGTTCCAAATGCATCATATTCACTTTCTGTCATCTTCGGGAAACCACTGATACCATCTTTCATACGGTTGGTATGAAAATCATCTTTTCTGCCAGTAAGTATCTTATGAGCATAGGCCTGATGTCCTACATCCCAGATAAGTTTATCATATGGGGTATCAAAAACATAATGTATGGCAACGGCTAATTCTATTGCACCAAGACTTGCTCCAAGATGCCCCGGATTTTCAGATGTTTCTTCAATAATAAATTCCCTGAGTTCAGAACACAGTTCTCGTAGTTCTTCTTCACTAAGATTTTTCAGTTCTGAAGGATTATTGATTTTAGAAAGCAAATTACCGGGTTGTGCCGCCATGGACTATCTGTTAGTAGTAAAGATTGCAAAGGTAGTAAATTAGCGTTTAGCACTTAGCCTTTAGTATTTATCTTTTTGGTGCTGGGCAAACTGGGTACTGGGCACTGGGTACTAGGCGCTAGGTCCTTTGTACAAATTGAAAGAGATTTCACTTTGTACAAACGAAGAAAGATAATATCAAGTATACACTTCAGCCCCAGAACCCAGAACCCAGTACCTTGTGCCCAGTACCTAAATGCTACAAAAACCCCAGCTCCAACTTCGCCTCATCACTCAGCATCTGCTGTGTCCAGGGAGGATCAAAGGTAAGCTCAATATGTACAGACTTAATATCTTTAACTAGTTCGGCGCTTTCTTTTACTTCCTGAGGAAGGGAGTCAGCTACCGGGCAGTTCGGGCTCGTTAATGTCATTAATATGCTGACATTCAGATCGTCATCGATCTTGATCTCATAGATCATGCCCAGCTCAAATATATTCACAGGAATTTCGGGATCGTAAACTGTTTTGATTTTTTCAATGATTTCTTTTTCTAATTTGTTCTTTTGATCTTGTAAATTCATTTTAATATCAATTATAATTGTCATAACCTTTGCTTTGGATCTTCTTTTATTTTGAAAGCCATAGCATAAAGCTTCATCTGCTTGATCATAGAATTTAGGCCATTGGAACGAGTGGGAGAGAGGTGCTCTTTTAATCCTATCTTATCAATAAACGACAAATCAGCATCCATAATATCCTGTGGTGATTGGTCGTTAAGAACTCGTATCAATAGGCTTACTATCCCTTTGGTGATTACTGCGTCACTGTCAGCAGAAAATTCGATTTTCCCATCTTGGTATTTAGCATGCAACCAGACCCTCGACTGGCATCCCGAAATAAGATTGCTTTTGGTTTTGTATTGTGCACCTATCAAAGGAATGGATTTACCCAGTTCTATCAGGTAGTTATATTTATCCATCCAGTCGTCGAAATATGAAAATTCATTAACTATTTCCTGTTCTATTTCCTGTATGTTATTCATTATTACTTTTATTAATTAGTGTGCAATCGTAACGCGTAACGCGTGACGCGTGACTGGAAAACATCTTGCGACTTGCGACCTGCGACTTGTGTATCTAAGTCAACATCTCTTTAGCTTTCACTACGGCTTCAATAAGGATATCTATTTCTTCTTTTGTATTGTATATGGCAAAAGATGCCCTGATTGTACCCGGAATTCCAAACCAATCCATGACCGGCTGTGCACAATGATGCCCTGTTCT
>CAZDWF010000111.1:0-11603 GCA_964508895.1 uncultured Bacteroidales bacterium | reverse complement strand
ATTTAAAATTATTTATTAGTGCACTTGATATCACAGCTGGATTAGTTGCTGCTATAATGATTATCGGTCTATTTTTATTATTCAAATACACAAAAATTGGATTAGGTTTGAGAGCTGTTGCAGATGATGCAGGAGCAGCGAGTTCAATAGGAATTCCTTTAAAACATATAATGTTATTAGTTTGGTCTGCTGCAGGTGTTGTAGCTTTAGTAGCGGGAATGATGTGGGGAGCGAGAGCTGGAGTGCAATTTGCTCTTGTTGATCTTGCATTAAAAGCTTTGCCAGTTTTAATTATAGGTGGTTTTTCTTAACTTTAATTATTATTATATTTGTATATAGGGTGTTTAGCTCTCAGGATAAAATAATAACTAAGATAATTGAGAATTATTTATTATTGCACGATTTTTTTTTAAACTACTAAAACTAACATTACAAATATATTACATTTTAAGGAGTGGACGATATGCCAAAGAAGGAAGAATATTCACTTCATAAACTACTAAAGAAAATTTTTGGCTTTGATAGTTTTAAAGGAAACCAGGAACCCATCATTAACAATGTTCTTGATGGCAATGATACTTTTGTGATCATGCCAACCGGAGGTGGAAAGTCGATGTGCTATCAACTACCTGCGATAATACTTGATGGTACTGCAATAATTGTATCACCTCTTATTGCACTGATGAAAAATCAGGTTGACAATATCAGAAACTTCGGTACGGAAGAAGGCATTGCCCATGTAATGAATTCATCTCTTTCAAAAGCAGAGCTTAACAAGGTTAAGCAGGATCTTATCGAAAAACATACCAAATTATTATACGTAGCCCCTGAATCCCTTACAAAGGATGAGAATATTGAATTTCTCAAAAGTATTAAGATATCATTCTATGCTATAGATGAGGCTCACTGTATTTCAGAGTGGGGGCACGACTTCAGACCGGAATACAGAAGGCTCAGGCCAATCATTGAGACTATAGGACAGCAAGTCCCTGTGATGGCATTAACCGCCACAGCAACACCAAAAGTACAACACGATATCCAAAAGAACCTCAACATACTAGATGCTGCTGTTTATAAAAGTTCATTCGACAGAGCTAATCTTTATTATGAGATCAGGCAAAAAACCAAGGAAGTTATTCCTGATATAATAAAATACATTAAAAACCACACTGGCAAATCAGGAATTGTATATTGCCTTAGTCGTAAGAAAGTTGAAGAACTTGCTGAAACATTTCAGGTTAATGGTATTAAAGCCTTGCCTTATCATGCCGGATTGGATTCATCAACAAGAAAGAAAAACCAGGATATGTTCCTGATGGAAGAAGTGGATGTGATTGTAGCAACTATTGCTTTTGGTATGGGGATAGATAAACCAGATATTCGTTTCGTAATACATCACGATATACCCAAGAGTATTGAAAGCTATTACCAGGAAACAGGACGTTCAGGAAGGGATGACGGTGAAGGCAATTGTATTGCATTTTACAACTATAACGATATTATTAAACTCGAGAAGTTTATGAAAGGTAAACCTGTTGCTGAACAGGAGATTGCCAAAGAATTGCTTCAGGAAACTGTTGCTTATACTGAATCCTCTCTCTGCCGTCATAAGCTGTTGCTTCACTATTTTGGTGAGGGATACGAAAAGGAGAATTGCGGATCATGTGATAACTGTCTCCATCCTAAAACAATGTTCGAGGGCAAGGAATATGTTGAGATGGTAATAGATGCCATACTTGCTGTAAAACAATTATTTAAAGCCACTCATATAGTTAATATCCTGATGGGTAATGGTACTACTACCATTAAATCATTTAAACATAATGCACTGGATATTTTTGGAAAAGGATCAGAAAAAAGTGAGAAGTTCTGGCAGGGAGTAATCCGGCAATGTTTGATTGCCAGATTGATAATTAAGGATATTGATAATTATGGCTTATTGAAGGTAACCAAACTAGGTCATAAGTTCCTGGATAAACCTTATTCCATGATGCTTGTCCAGGAGCATGATAATGAAAATGAAGATGATGATGAATTCAATGGAGGAGCTGCAAAAACAAGCACTTCTGATAAGACCTTGTTCACAATGCTAAAAGACCTTCGAAAAGATATCAGTAAAAGAGAAAGTCTTCCACCTTTTGTAATATTCCAGGATCCTTCACTTGAAGATATGGCAATACAATATCCTATCAAGGAGGAAGAGCTGTTACAGATTACTGGCGTTGGTTCAGGAAAAGCACATAAATATGGCAAACCATTTCTTGATTTGATCAGAAATTATGTAGAAGAAAATGATATCATCAGACCCAATGATATGGTAGTTAAATCGGTTGTAAATAAATCAGGAATGAAAGTACATATTATTCGAAATATCGACCGTAAGATCAGCCTTGAAGATATTGCTTCTGCTAAAAACCTCAGCCTTGATGAATTATTATCAGAAATAGAAAGAATTGTAGCTTCTGGCACGAAACTTGACCTTAACTATTATATTAATGACGTAGTTGATGAATACCATATGGAAGAGATATACGATTATTTTGGTGAAGCAGAATCAGATTCTATTACAGATGCTCTTGATGAATTAGGTGAAGAAGAATTTACTCCCCAGGAGATACGTTTGGTTAGAATAAAATTTATGTCAGAAATCGGAAACTGATGAGACAATTAATCCTTTTTATTATCATTTCATTTTCGTTATCATCCTGTTATAATGAATTCAATACCGAGCTTGTTCAGGATGATTACAAGCCAAGCATTTCCAAAGATGTTTTAATTAAGATATTAACAGATCTCCAATTGGTACAGGCAGCAATGAAGTATAAAGAAAATGCCGGTCAGGAGTTCAAAAGCCTGAATAGTGAGTATCATCAGATGATCTTCGATAAATATGATATTAGCAAGGAAGAACTTGAAATGAATATTGAGTATTATAAACTCGATGTTGAAGAGTATAACATAATTTACGAAAAAGTAATAGAAAACCTCAGCAGGCTGGAATCTGAAGTTAAGTCACAGCAATAATTATTTAGTATAAGTTGCTGTACATTGCTGCTCATCGGCCGAAATTATTAAAGTATAAGTCCACTGAATATTATCATTCTCATATTTCCCGCTACCCTTTATCTGCCATTTTTCACTATTGAACTGCAATGGCATGGTGATATTACTTCCTGTAATTAATGCTGTATCGGGTTCTGAGGCTTCAGAAAAAGCAAAATTAGATAACAACACCTGTGCACTATTTGAAGAATCATAAGAAATGATAACCTGATATCTTCTTGAACTACATGACTCATTATTCACTGACCATGTTCCCAGGAACTTATCACGGGGATCAACGTAAGGATTGTTATCGTCATCATCGTCTTTTGTACATCCAGGTAGAATTGCGAATAAGATAAGAGTGAAATATAAATACTTTGATGCTTTATTCATAAGTATAAACTTTTAATCAAGTTCAATCGATCAAATATCAAAGTTACAGGATTTACAGGATAATATTCCTATAATATTATTAAGCTTTGAGTCTTAGTCACTTTATCCCCACTCCTTAGTCTAACAAAATACATTCCTTTTTTAAACTTATTCAGCGTGAGTTCAAAAAGTTGAGTGCCTTCAGGATAAAAAACTTTCTCAGTTTGGTATACAATGTTTCCTGTCAAACTAATTATTTGTACCTGGTAAGCATCACCAGAAGAACTAAATGATATGTTAGCATTATTTTTTGTAGGATTTGGATAAATACTAAATAGGGATTTATTATCCTTGTTTCCTTCATCAACACCAACCATTATCCCACCAGCTGCAAGTATAGCATCATTAAGGTTATTATGTGTGGGTGGCCATATATACTGTTCAACGATAGCCCTGTCAGGTGTGATTAACACTGCAGTTGGTGTGGATTGAATATCATAATTCATATGAATAAGGTTACCACCACCTTCATTACCGCTAAGATTTGGGTATGTTATTCCATATATACTATCATACCAAATTATGTTCATATTGTCATCTCCCTTTGCAACACCGAGAAATATCACATTTCCCTGATTACTACCAAAATCTTCATGTGATGCCTGGAAATCCGGAGCATAGGTAGTACAGGTGCCTCACATAGAATTAAAAAAGTCGATCAAGACAATTTTCCCATCATTCAGGTATTCAAAGAGTTCAATAGTATTTCCATAGGGATCTTTGCCGTCGAAATTAACAGCAGTATCGAGAGTGGTTTGTGATATGCCTATGGAGGTGAGTAAAACGAGAGAAAGTAAAATAGTTAGTTTCTTCATTATTTTGAATTATTGTTTATCTATGATGAACAACTATGGAGAGCTTAAAGTTCAGTGATCATATTAGAAATTAGCCGGCTTGCACCTATCCTGAAATATGTTGGGTCCAAGCAATCAGATCCCAGGATATTGGAAACCAGATCATAATATTCCAGAGCTGTATTGGAATCAGATATACCGCCTGCTGCTTTAAATCCTTTCCTTTTTCCTGTCTTCTTATAATACTCGAGTATTTGAGATAACATGATCTTCGATGCCTTAATGCTCGCTCCAACAGCGACTTTACCTGTTGATGTTTTAATAAAATCTGCTCCTGATTCAAGTGATAATTTTGAGGCTATCTCAATTTGTTCTTCATTTAATTCTCCTGTTTCCAGGATAACTTTCAAAGAAGCAACACCACAAATTTCTTTTGACCTGCTAACTTCCAGCATCACTGCATCATAATTCCCTGCTACAAGATTGGCCCTGTTAAGCACCAGATCAATTTCAGCGGCACCCTGATCAAGGGCATAAGAGATCTCATTTAGCTTCATATCAAGATGTGCCAATCCTGTAGGAAAATATCCTGCAACAGAAGTAACTTTTATTCCTGAATTTTGCAGGCTCTCAACAGCTGAGTTAACAAGTAATGGATAAACACAGATTGAAGCAGGACCGGCAATACTATATTCTTCTGATATCATTAATGCTTTATTGCAAAATTCCTTGATACTTGAGGGGGTATCAGTTGCATTAAGGCTTGTATAATCTGTAATGTGATAAATTTTCCTGAATAGTGATAGCATAGGCATTTGATAATTGTGATATCAAATTTACAAATATTCAGTAAGATTTCTTACTGTTTTGGGCCCAGATTGATACGAAGAGAAAAAACATTTGAATAAAGGGCAATGGATTGATCGCCAATATCGGTAAGAGCGTAATCGATAGAGATCATCTTTTTAATAATTACTCCTACGCCAATGTTTGGCTGGAAGCTTGTAGATGATGTATTACCGAAATCGGTTTCTTCCTGTATGTTACCAACTCCCGCTCTCAGAAAAACGATGTTCTTGTAGTCAACTTCCACTCCTAGTCGAGGATCAATACTTATAGGATCGGATTTGATAAGAGTATTTCGTTTACCATCAAAGGTAACATCCATATCAACTTCAACAAGAGAAGAAAAGCTGTTTGATAATTTAATGATACGTGCAACACCAAGTGATAAACGTGGTAATGTAACCTCCACAGCATTATCAGGAAGTTCATTTCCTGTTGCAATTAACACGTCCTTTTCCTTTTCAGATAAAGTGTTTGTCCATGCATTGAAGGTAGAAGTAACATCACGTGCAACTGCTCCAAACCTCCAGTTCTTTTTGTGGTATTGAATTGAAAGGTCGAAGCCAAAACCATATGCTTTGGCAAAACTACCAATCTGGCGATAGATTATCTTCACATTTCCACCATAATTCAAACCTTCAATATTGCTTCTTCTGGCATAAGAAATCAAAAACGCATAATCTACTGCTGAGAATTTTTTAATCCTGTCATAGCTAATATTTCCCTGATCATCAATCAGTTCCAGTGTGTTGGGGATATCATCAATGCCAAAGCGGATCAAAGAAAGAGCTATAGTGCTTGAATTATCTATTCCCATTGCAAATCCTGCATAATCATATTTGGCAATTCCTGCAAAATACTCAGCATGCATAAGCCCGATCTGTTTATCCGAATTCATGCTCATTAATCCTGATGGATTCCAGTAAGCAGAAGTAAGGTCATTCACAACAGCAACATTGGCATTTGACATAGCAAGTGCCCTGGCGCCAACACCAATTGCCAAAAACTCATTACTATATTTAAAGGATTCTATCTGCGAAAATGCAGTTAATGACGTTATAAAAATTACAAGCGTTAACAGGTATTTTCTCATGCAGCTTAATTGAGTTTTATTGAAAACGAATTTAATGAAATATTAGTATAGGTATGTAAAATGATTTAAAAATACATGGTTTTTACTTTAAAAATCGCTAATTTTGATACCATAATATGGTTTAACACAAATAAAATGAAACGCTTCAAAACTTACTTTATATTAAGCCTTCTCATTTCAGTATTCATACTCACATCCTGTAATAAAGATGATGGCGACGAGCATAATTTATCTACCTTAACAGATCCCATTGCAAGTTTCAGTTGGATAGGAAATGACAAGCCGGCTCCGGTTACTGTTCAGTTTAGTAATACATCTCAAAACTCAGATCAATACGAGTGGAAATTTGGTGATAACTCTATGCCGTCAACGGTTAAAAACCCTTCACATACATATAATAATACCAGCAATAAACCAAAGAATATTACTGTTACCCTAACTGCAACAGATTCGAAGACTGAGAGAAGTAATACCAGGTCTAGGGTGATAACCATACAGCCACAGAATTAAATAAATAATACTTTGATGCAGGGAGCCAGCCAGGTGCTGGGGGTTGATGGTGAACTTGTGTTCTGCATTTTGTTTAAATATCTAATTTCGTAGAACTCTCCGTTTCCGGTTATCCTTTTTCGTAATACCCAAATTTGCATATTTTCTATAGTGCTGTTTTTCTGGCATTTACACTTTTGGCACAGAATTCGCTAATAAGAGTGGTATAACTTAATTTAAAATTAGGAAGGAAAGCCATGAAACTCGGTCTTAGAATTAATACAAGAAAGCCAAAGTACTACAGATATTACAAATGTGACAGATGTGGTTATATATCTACAGTAAAAAACACCAGCTGTCCAATTTGTATTAAAGACGGATACGAAATCAAGCTGAAGTAAATAAATACTTTATTTATTTTATATTTATGTGAACACAGTTCAGGATATTTATCCTTATCCAAGTTATGCTGTGCGGCATAGGATAAGTATTATTCTGTATACATACCTCTCTTTATAGCATTAAAAGGTAAAACAGAAAAGAGCCCACCTTGTGGGCTCTTTTATTTTAATTTAGATATTTCCTACATTCTCTTAAACAGGCATAGCCGTTCTGTGATTGCAGTTCCGGCTTATTCTTTTTCAGCATTTCTTCTGCATTCTCCTTTGATTGAGTATTTGAAAGCAAAACAGCATTATCAGGAACAAGCTAAAATGCAAGTAGGTTGTCAACATTGACAACCTACTTGCATCTAATTAAATTATAATTTCGGGTAATAATTATTATTAAGATTTATTTTATTATAATAAGTTTCTCAACATTAGAGGCTTCACCGGCAGTAACATTAACAAAGTAATATCCGGTAACAATTTTTGAACCTGTATTACTTTGTCCGTTCCATTCAATAGTATGACTGCCTTCTGCTGTTGGCATATCTGGCAGAGAGTATACAACTTGTCCTGATGCATTAAATATTTTCACATTAACCAAACTGTATTGATTTAGTGTGAAATTGATTTTTGTTTCTCCTGCTGAAGGATTAGGATAAATATTCAGAAGAGCTACTGCAAGAGGTTGTGATATAAAAGTAGGTCCATGCATATTTATTGCAGCAAGTGCAGCTTCATCAATAGTTTTATCAGGGATAATATCATTAGGATCATCGTTATGGCATCCCAGGCAAGCAAAATGAGGGCTTAAAGCTGCCGATCTTACACTATCATCTCTAACAACACTACCATCAGGTGAAAACATTGATGCTGTATCAGGAATAATCTTTAATAAATGTGAACGCACATCCCCTTTATATCCACTCAGTCCACGTGTTGTTCCAGACTTCGCAGCAAAAGGCATATGACAATCCAGACAAGTAGCTCCAGCTGAGTGATTAGTAGTGGCTACCTGATCTGTATGACATGTTCCGCATGTCTTTGTTATTCCATCTCCATTCCAAATAACTCTTTTATGGGGATTATGGCAAGTAGTACAGGAAAATCCCATATCTCCATGTTTTGAAGAAACAAATTCATCCCATTGCTCATGATGCTTAATAAAGCCTCCGCTTGAATTAATAGGATCCGTATAGCTTCTATTGTGGCATGTACCACATAGGAAATTTACATCATCCCCGTTAGGATCTGGTGTTTGTACAACTCCTCCAACAGACAAGCCGCCAAGACTATTATCCTGATGAGCAAATTCATAAACTCTGTCAATATTTGAAGATGATGGCGCAGCAATGTGATCACTACCAGGACCATGACAGCTCTCACAACCTATTCCACTTTCTGTGAATGTTCCTAAGCCTGCAACTGCTGGGAGCCATGTTCCATTTGTATCACCTCCTGTTGTATGGCACTTAAAACATCCATAATTATAAATTTTGACATCATTTGGATGATAATCTACCCAACCATGGTTCTCTCCTCCGTAAAAGTTGATTTGATTATGACCAAAACCGGCAGTGGAAAAAGAACTTCCGGCCGTACCAATTATATGACCATCAGTTCCAACAAAACGAGCTTTCCATCCATATCCTCCAATCACACCCGCTATATCATTCCATGTGTGAGATCCGTCAGCAAGACCTGGTATCCAGCTATCCTGAAAATTAACTGCTTCCGGTGGATAAACTGGTGGTTGTCCGTTTTCTATGACGGTAAATTTATACGGATGCCCTGAGGCAACCCAATCATTAAATTTAGCTGCATGGCAACCTGAACAGGCGTCAGATCCAACATAAGAAAGTGTTAGAGAATAGCCCCTGTTTCCATCATCTTTTTTTACGTAATCACCACTGGTTAAAGTAAAAGCTAAAACCATAAGTAGTACTGGACCAAGTAAGATAAGTAATTGTTTTTTTCATAACTCATATTTTATTATTAACATATTTAAATAGCATTATAAACACGTTATAAAAATAAGAGCTTGTTAATTAATTATCAATAACATCCAATACGTAATTTATATACCATATACTACTTAGATTATGAAATTAATCAAAGGAAATGATATTATTTTGAGATGCATGTTTTAACAGGGCAACCACAGTTTTAACATTTAGCTTTTGCATAAGGTTCCTTCTATGAGTTTCCACTGTTCGTAAACTTATATTTAATTCATCAGCCATTTGCTGATTACTCATATCATCAGCAATTTTTTGAATAATTTCAATTTCACGTTTTGTTAAAGGAATATCAGGAATTTCTTTCTTTTGAATTTCAGATTTGTGTTCAACAAAGCCATTGATCATTTGTTCTGATATTTTTTTACTGAATACCCTTTCCCCTCCAATCACAGAATCGATTGCTTCAATAAATTCCTCTTTCTTTGAGTTTTTTAACAAATATCCTGATCCTCCTGAACTTACAATTTGCATTACGTATTCATTCTCTTCATGCTGTGTAAGTGCAATGATCTTAATATCAGGTAATTTCTCCATAATTAACCTTGTGGCCTCAATGCCATTCAGAACTGGCATTGAAATATCCATAAGAATAACATCTGGTATTAAATCATTGGCCATAATTATAGCCTCCTGTCCATTGACTGCATGTCCTATAATATTGAATCTTTTTATGGGTCTCAACATATCTCTAATACCATTGAAAATTAATTCATGGTCATCAGCAATCAGAATTTTTACAATTTCTTTCATATTAATCTCTTATACAAGGTACTTCAACAATTAATTCTGTTCCTTTACCAGGTTCTGAATTTATAATGAAGCTACCATCATAAGTTAGTACTCTTTCTCTCATGCTTGTTAATCCAATCCCTTTGTTCATTTTATTTAGTTTAATACTATCAGGATCAAAACCAACTCCATCATCTTCTATTACAAGAATAATAGAATCATACTGCCTGTATATTTGAAAAACTGCCTTAGTGGCTTTAGAATGTTTTACAATATTATTCAAAGATTCCTGACATATCCTGTAAAAAGATTTCTCCAATTTTGGGTTTATTCTTTCTTTAAAATCATAAGCATAGAACTTAAAATCAATATCATACATATCATTTGCCCTGATTAATAAATTCTCGATTGCTGCAAGAACTCCAAAATCTTTCATTACTATTGGAATTAGGTTGTGGGCAAGATCTTTTGATTCTTTTATTGCCAGATCGATTTGATGATGAATATTATCCAATGCTTTTTCAGAATATTCAGAATTATTCGAAAGCTCTTGCACTGAATAAGAAATTGCAGTAAGAATCTGGCCTAATCCATCGTGAAGATCAGTAGCTATTCTTATTCTTTCCTCTTCCTGAGCTTCGAAAATATTTATTATCCCTTGCTTTCTGGTATGTTCCAATTCACTTTCTATTGCTATTTTTTCTGTAAGATCATGAAACAGAATAATCAAACCATCAATCTTCTTCTGACCATCCTTCAAGATAGCACTTGATAGTAATACCGGAATAATTTTACCGGAATTTGATTTTATATGCTTTACCTTATTACTTTTCTTTACAATTTCATCAAAGTCTATATTTTCATCACTTATTGTCAGTTCTGGAATTATATAGGGTAAGAATTTTCCGCTTAATTCCGGTTCAGTATACTCCAACAATCGTAAAGCAGCCTTATTTATGGATCGTATTTTCAGGCTCTTATCACTTACAATTAAGGCATCAAACATATTATCCAGGATGTTGTTCAGATAATTCCTGGAAACAGTGGTTTTATTCAGAGTCTCTATCATATTATTAAATGACTCAGCAAGTGATCCAAATTCATCTTTAGTCTCTACATTTACTTTAGCAGACCTATCACCCCGGCTTATTAAATCAGTGGCCCAAACCAATTCATTGATTGGTCTTGTAATTTTTTTGAAAAGCAAAAAACCTATAGTTATGATTATAAGCACTATCAAAGCACCAAAAGATGAGATTGTTATCGTGCTGTGTTTGATCAAAGTATTAATAGTGCTTTCATATTCAAGTATTTCCAACTTTGTTTCATTAAGAAGATGATCAGCATTTCCTATTTCATATAATACTTCCTTATTAATTCGTTTAATCAGTATATTAATATCTTCATATTTTTCTTGATCTATCAATAAAAATATTTCTTCAGAGAGCAATTCCACAGAATCAATTAATACATCAGATTCATCCAGAATGGATATCTCATGTCTATCAGTAATTATATTTTTACAAATATGCAAGTCCTCCCTTACTTTCATTATAAACGACTCAAAACTTTCTCTGTCATCGCTATTTTTATCAATAATGAAATTGTCAATAGATATTAAAACTCTCCCAAGAGAATTCTTATAATCCTGGATTGCGTCCAACTCATTATATTCAATCACAAGCCTGGATGATGTGCTTTTGAATAAACCGACAACAACCTGATTTACACCAATAATTAACAATATTGATATTAAAATTATCAGGCC
>CAZDWF010000110.1:0-11698 GCA_964508895.1 uncultured Bacteroidales bacterium | reverse complement strand
CTCCATATAAGATTGTAGTTTCTTCAGAAATATCTTTATTGTACTTTTTTTCTATCAGTGACCTTATAAAAGCATGCATCTCCTGTGCTTGATCTGGTGTAGCGGTAACTCCTGTACCAATTGCCCAGACTGGTTCATAGGCAATAACCACTTTTTGAAAATCAAAATCTTCAAGTATAAATAATGAATCCTGCAATTGTTTTTCAACCACATCAAAATACTTTCCGGCTTCTCTTTGTTCCAGTACTTCTCCGCAACAGAATATAGGTGTTATATCATTATCAAGTGCCTGTATCACCTTCTCTTTTAATTGTTCATTAGTTTCATTGAAATATTGTCTCCTTTCAGAATGTCCAATAATGCAATAATTTACCTGCATAGATTTCAGCATTGGTGCAGATATTTCACCGGTATAGGCTCCAAAGCTTTTCTCATATATATTTTGAGCACCCACACTAATTGGATAATCTGCTGCAGCATCCGTTGCCAGCTCGAGGTATACTGAAGGAGGGCAAACCACCACTTCAACACCTTTTAGATCTATATCCAGAAGTTCTTCCGTAATTTCTATCAGCAGGTCATCTGCTTCCTGGAAAGTTTTATTCATCTTCCAGTTTCCAGCGATAATATGTTTTCTCATATCTTAAATTTATGTGTGCAAATATAGATTTTTTAAGCTAATCTGATACGCGGATCCAGCATAGCATATATAATATCTGTAAGGATATTAATTATCACCAGGATCACAGAAATAAACAGCACAGCACCCATGATAACCGGGAAATCATATTTTTCTAGTGAATCCACAATCACCACTCCTATCCCTTTCCAGTCGAATACATACTCAACAAACACAGCACCGGCCAACAGGGATGCAAACCATCCTGAAATAGCTGTTAGAACAGGGTTAAGGGCATTTTTCAATGCGTGTTTGGCAATGATCTTAAAACGAGGCAGGCCTTTTGCTTTAGCAGTTCTTATATAATCCTGCGAGAGAACATCTTCAAGAGAAGTTCTTGTTAGCTCAACAACTATGGCAAGTGGCCGAATTCCAAGAGTTAATGCAGGAAGAATAAGATTTTTTAGATCCAGGTGCTCTCCTTCTCCAAAGTCATCCACTGTAAATAAACTCCCTGTCATATTTAATCCTGTAAACTCAACCAATACAAAGGCAAAGATCCAGGCATTGAGAATAGCAGCGAAGAACGAAGGTAAGGACATGCCCAGAACTGAAAATACCAGGGAAATCCTGTTAATGATCTTATTCTTTTTTACAGCACATAAAATACCTATAAGCATACCTACAACTACTGCGAATAGAATTGCCACTACAGCAAGCAGCATGGTCATGGGAATTGCTTCAGATAAGATATCTGTAACCTTTCTTTTGCTTTGATATGATCTTCGCAGATAAGGAGATTTTAAAACAATAGCCCTCTCATTCCCTATTTTTAAAGTACAGCAATAGGAATATTTTGAAGGATCAAGATACCAGTAGCTATCCTGGTGTTTTGTATTATGAGCTGAAATAGGGCTGATATCATTTAAAAAGCCAAAGTATTGTGTTATAAGTGGTTTATCTAATCCCAGATCTTTATTTATAGCTTCTACTGAAGAAATATCAGCTCTTTGTCCGAGCACCATTCGGGCAGGATCACCAGGCAATACATTAAAAAGAAGGAAAACAAGAGTTATGACTCCAAGCAGAACAAGGAAACCATAGAAAAGACGCCTGACAATGAATGAAAACATTATTTTGTAAGATACTTATTCTTTATATCAGTATAATCAGTGATATTGTTATAATGCCATTTCTTGACAATATATCCGTCTTTGAATAACATTAATCCGGGATTCGCCCTGATCATAGTCTTCAGAACGACATCATCAGCAAAATAAACCTCCAGGAATGGATCCAGCTGACCTTCCACTTGCATAACAATTTCAGGTAAGCTACTGGTAACCAAAATCATAGAATATCCATCAATATCAGCCTGCTTATAAAGTTCATTGATCTTTTTCAGGCCATATTCACTTGATTTTTCAAGATCCCATGCAACCATGATAAACTGATAATCAGGATTAGCAATAAAAACATCGGTAACATCATCACCTTCTTCTGTTTCTATAACAAGCTCATGGGCTTTTATAAGTTCTGAATCATCAATTCTCTGTTCAACAAATTCCCAATCCGACATCCATGCTGAATCGCTCCATGGATAGTTGGGTGAAAGATATTCTTTAGTCTCACCGGTATTTTTATTTTGATATGTAAGATATATCTTAACCTGTCCGGTTTCTTCAGGAACCATATTTGTTCCCTCTTTCCATTCACGGAAATCCAGTAATGGCAGGTGATAGTAATTGAATATCGAAAATCCTGCAAATAAAGTTACAAAGAAGACAGCAAGTATATTCTGCCAGCTATCCCCCCAGGGAGATTTGAACTTCTTTCGCTTCATGAAGATTATGCTAACAAAAAATATCAGTACAATATTCTTGTAAAATGTATCCCAGTTCGATAAGGTGATCGCATCGCCGAAACAACCGCAATCAGGTACAGGTTCATATAATGCATCATAAAAAGTAAGAAACGTAAAGAAAATCATTAATGGAAATAATATCAAGGAAAAGAACTTAAGCCGGATATTAAAAACCAGCACAAGGCCAAGTATGAACTCAAGTGTACACAGGAAAATCGAAAGAAACAAAGCCAGGGGTAAGGCCCATTCTGTTCCATAGGCAATAAAATAATCATCTATCCTGTAGGCAGTGCCAATCGGATCAACACCTTTAACAAAGCCTGAAAAGATAAAGATCAATCCTACGAATATCCTGCTAAAATTTCTTAAGAACCGCATACCTAGCTTTTTCCTTCTTCATCAAGTTTTATCAGTGCAAAAACAGCATAATTTATAATATCAAAATAGTTGGCATCCAGCCCCTCGGAAATGCTTGTCTCTCCTTCATTATCTTCTATCTCCTTAACCCTCATTAATTTCATAAGGATAATATCAGTGTAGGAGCTGCCTCTCATATTCCTCCATGCTTCCCCGTAATCATGATTTTTGTTCAGCATAAGAGCCTTGGCTTCATTAAGATATTTGTCATAAAGTTTTATCACCTCTTCTCTTTCGAGATCTTCCTTTTCGCTATGACCCAGTTCAAGCTGGATCAAAGCAATAACTGAATAATTTATAATCCCAATGTATTCCGGTGTAAAGCCCTCATCGACTTTTTTCTCTCCTTTTTCTTCTATACTTCTGATTCGGTTTGCTTTGATATATATCTGGTCAGTAAGGGATGAAGGGCGCAGTATCCTCCAGGAAATACCATAGTCATCCATCTTTTTCACAAAAATATCCCTGCACATTTCTGCAAGCTTATCGAACTGATTTACTGTTTTTTCCATTAAAATATTCCATTGAAAGTAAGAACAATCTAAATTCTTTTCGCGTCACGCATCACGCGTTACGCATTACGAATTAGAAACTAATTACTAAATTCGCATAAAGTTTATAATATAGCGCTAATTTACATCATTTTGTTGTATGCATAAGATCAGCTGCAAAGATAAAATACTGGATTTATCAACACCTGCCATCATGGGTATTCTCAATGTTACCCCTGACTCATTTTATGATGGAAACAGCCATAATTCAGAAAAAGGCAATCCTGAAGAAAGTAAATACAATGATCTGTGATGGTGCTGATATTATTGATATTGGGGCTATTTCAACCCGTCCGGGAGCTGAAGATGTTAAGCAGGAAGAAGAACTTCAGAGAATTATTCCTGCAATTGAAATACTTAGATTACATTTTCCTGAGATAATACTATCAGTGGATACATGGAGGTCGGAAGTTGCACAGAAGTGTATTGAAACAGGAGCAGATATTATCAATGACATTTCAGGAGGAAGTTTTGATGAAGATATTCTGGAAGTTGTTAAAGAAAATAATGTGCCCTATATTTTAATGCATATTCAGGGGAAGCCTTCAAACATGCAGGACAATCCTGTTTATGATGATGTAATAAAAGATATTTCAGGGTTTTTTAAAAAACAGATAGAAAAGCTAAAAGGATATGACAAGATCATCCTTGATCCGGGAATAGGATTTGGAAAGAGCCTGGAACATAACTATGAAATACTTGCCGGATTAAATGAATTTAAAAAATTCAATTTCCCGATCCTTATTGGATTATCCAGGAAATCACTGATCAACAAAGCATTGAAGATAAATCCGAAAGATGCCTTAAACGGCACAACAGCATTAAATACAATTGCTTTATTAAATGGAGCAAACATTTTACGCGTTCATGACGTAAAAGAAGCACTTGAGGTTAAGAAATTGGTATTGCAATACCAAAAGGAGAAATGATGATACAACTTTTTATTACAGCTTTTATAGATATACGATTGCTGGATATCATTGATATTCTGCTTGTTGCTGTGTTATTATTTGAGTTGTACAACCTTCTAAAAGGCACAGTTGCTATTAATATTTTCATTGGTATACTGGCCATTTTTGTGATCTGGCAGATAGTAAGTGCGTTACAGATGGAGTTGTTGAGTAAAATGCTTGGAGCTTTTTTCAGTGTGGGGTTTATAGCTATGATAGTGATCTTCCAGCCCGAGATCAGAAGATTTCTGCTTGCCCTTGGAACACAGACTATGGGACGAAAAGGACGAAGAAGGTTTATGTTCTGGTCGTTCAATGTGAAAAGTGAGATCAGCCTCAATATTGATACTGTTATTCTGGCCTGTCAGCGCATGGCAGATTCAAAATCAGGAGCACTTCTAGTCATCACAAAAAGAAATGAGCTTCGCCCCTATCTTGAAACCGGTGAGATCATCGATGCCAAGATATCATCCTCTCTACTTGAAAACCTGTTCTTTAAAAACAGCCCTTTACATGATGGAGCAGCCATTGTTACTGACAACCAGGTAAAAGCGGCCGGTTGCATTCTTCCTGTATCCAACAACAGTGAACTACCTCCACGGTTAGGACTCAGGCACAGAGCCGGAGTTGGTATTACTGAAGTTTCTGATTGCATCGCCATTATTGTCTCGGAGCAAACAGGACAGCTTTCTTATGCTAAAGACGGGATACTCACTTCTAAAGTAAAGCCTGCAAAGCTGAAAGACTTTTTAGAGGAAGAAGTTGGACAGAGAGAATTAAAGATTAAGGATTAAGAATTAGGTGCGAGCCGGAACCTTTAAATACTTTATTTACTTGATTTACTTCAATTACTCCAACACCCTTTAATTATACTTTAAATATTATTCCATAACCCACCCCAACCCTCCCTACAAGCAGGGAGGGAGAAGAGCTGTATTATTAGCGAAAGCAGAATGATTGCTGATTAAATGATTTGCCTGAAACAAATTGCAAAGCTCACCAAATCGAAAATACGGAATAAGGAATCTGGAATCAGAAATCAATTTGAAGTTCTAAGGGGCCCTACAGTTTATAAAAGTAAATACCCTTCCAATCAAACTGCTTCGCAAAATTCTTATGCAAAGCATAAACATATCCGTTATGGATCATTATCTTCCGAGGAAAGATTATTGGGATGGTAAATACATATTTTATAGTACCATTGAGCAGATTGATTTCATAGATCTCTTTCTTACTGCCAATTTCAAGTATGGTGTAAGATTTTTCTTTTATTTCATCGATATAAATCTCAGGTTTCCACTTCTTATAATTATGATATTCAATATCAATACTGTGGTGATGTTTCAACTTAGTTGTATAGAGATCAATTTTACCTTTCGAATGGTCGAAATAGTAAATACTGTCCCCTATCTTTTCAAGAGTGCAGAAAGCAGCTCTGAACATGATCTCTTCTTCAAATCGCAGGATATTTCCCAATCCACCACCCTGAAATTCCTTATGGCTTGATAAAAATATAATTTGATCCCTGAGTGCTCTTTGTTTTTCCGGATCGAAACTCCTGATATACCTGTTTTTAATTGTTCATTCAACGCTTGCTCACGGATTGGCCTCATGAAGTTTTGGTAGTATTTCAAGGTTTTATGAGCGTATAGAATTACCCATGTCTGATCTCGTCGAGTCTTTATGACGAGACGAGAGAGTTTGGGTAATTTAGCGACGAAACCGTAGAAATCAACAAAACTTTATGAAGCCTTGATTTTTGGTACCTTTTTATCAAGAAAAAGGTACATTAATTGTAATGATTAATCGATTATCAGATGTAGCGATATTCCGTGCAAAAGCCGACTTCGGAATTGGCAATATGGAATCGGCAATCCTACTGCCCACTTATCTTCTCATTAACAAGCCTCAGTATCTCCTCTTCTTTCTTTATCGCTTTCAGTTCCAGCTCACTTCCTTTCTTCAGTAGTTCTCCTGTAAATTCTTTATCTTCAACACCGGATGCATTGATCTTTACATTCAGGAATGCTCCCATCACAGCTGTACGTGCACAAAGTGCTCCCACTCCTGCATCAGAAACAGAAGCTGAGAGTCCTTTCTCAGCCATTTGTTTCATTATTTCCATTGATTCATAGGCTTTTTCCATTACCCTGAATGGGATTTGCATGGCATATTTTGATGCTTGCTGGATGGCCTTATGACGCATTGCTTTTTCCTGGTCTGAAGCTTTGGGTAAGCCAATAGCTTCCATGATCTTGTTAAAGGCATTGGTATCTTCATCTACCAGATGTATGAGTTCGTCTTTAAATGCCTGACCTTTTTCAGCAATCTTGCTGTATTCTTCCCATTTATCATCCCAGCCTCTTTTATGTGATGAAAGATTTGCCACCATGGTACCCAGTGAAACGCCCAGTGCACCTACATAAGCAGAAATAGATCCACCACCAGGTGCAGGTGATTCAGACGCTGTTTCGTCAGCAAACTCAACAAGGGTCATGTCGACCAGCTTTTTTGAATTGTCATCATCTATCATATATTCGATAATCCTTTCTTTGGGGTCGAAAGGTTTGAGTTCATCGAGGCCCATTGATAATACTGCAATCTTTATTAATTCCTTTTGGGAAATTCCCGATGACCTTTTTTGTTTTTCAAGGAAATACTTTCCTGCATCCAGCATAGCTTTAAGCGGAATTAGCCCTACCAATTCTGAGCCGGTAACACGCAGGCCTCTTTCATTGGCTTTTTTGTATACTTCGTCATAAGCGATAGGCAGAGGAGTAATAATAATATTCGTAAGGTTCATTGATATTTGTGCAATACCATATTCCTCTATAAACCAACCTATGGCTTTTACACTCTTCAGACTTCCTGGTATCATTACCGGCTTACCATTCTCATCTTTTACAATCTTTCCAGTAACCGGATTGCCTTCTCTTTTTGTACGTCCTCTTTCCCTTACATCAAAGGCAACAGCATTAGCTCTACGCGTAGAAGTAGTATTCAGATTTACATTGAATGCAACCAAAAATTCACGGGCACCAATTGCTGTAACACCCCATTTTGGGTTGAATTTAGCAGGACCAAAATCTGGTTTCCACTTTGAGTCTTTAAGTTTGTCGTTCATCCCTTCATATTCTCCGGCCCTTATATTCGCAAGATTTTTTCTTTCATCACTAAAAGCTGCAAATTCGTAACAGAATATTGGGCGCTCAAGCTCTTCTCCAACCCTTTTAGCAAGTTTGCGTGCATATCCAACTGTTTCATCCATGGTGATACCGGCAACAGGTACGAGCGGACAAACATCGGTTCCGCCCATACGGGGATGTTCGCCTTTATGTTTCGACATATCTATCACTTCACCTGACTTTTTGATCGCCAGAAATGCAGCTTCAATTACAGCTTCTGGTTCTCCTACGATAGTAACAACCGTACGGTTGGTTGCGGCTCCCGGATCAACATCAAGTAATTTTACCCCTTCAACACTTTCTATCTCATCAGTGATCTGCTTGATAATACTCATGTCCTTACCTTCACTGAAGTTCGGAACACATTCGATAAGTCGTTTCATATTGTTATGTTGTTATGTTGTTTTTATATTGGTTTCAAGTCGCAAGTCTCAAGTTTCAAGTCGCAAGTCTCAAGTCGCAAGTCTCAAGTCGCAAGTCGCAAGTCGCAAGTTGCCAGATGCAGGCTAAAGGTTAATTTTCCCGTTAATGATCATCGTATCCACCTTGTTGTCTCCATAAGAATATGGCAAATATTCATAAGATGGAATATCTTTAGTTATTATGATATTTGCCTTTTTTCCTGAAGTAATACTTCCCAGGCTATCTGATACTCCCATGGCATAAGCTCCGTTGATAGTTACTGCATTAATTGCCTCTTCCGGGAGCATTTTATATGCAATGCATCCCATTGAAAGTACAAACTGCATATTCCCTGATGGTGATGAACCAGGATTAAAGTCACTGGCCATTGCTATAGGTAATCCTGCGTTTATCATCTTTCGTGCAGGTGCATAAATTAGTCCGAGAAAGAAAGAGGCTCCCGGTAACAAGGTTGGCATTGTCATTGAGTCAACCAGGCATTTGATTTCTTCATCTCCTGTATATTCGAGGTGGTCTACTGAAAGTGCATCATACTTCACTCCCACCTGTATACCTCCTGAATAATCAAGTTCATTGGCATGGATCTTGGGTTTTAGGCCATATTTCAAGCCTGCATTAAGTATTCTGTCTGTATCTTCAACGGTAAAGAATCCTTTATCGCAAAAAACATCTATATAATCAGCAAGCTCTTCTGCAGCCAGCACAGGTATCATCTCATTAATTACCAGGTCAACGTATGCTGATTGATTTCCTTTATATTCCTGTGGGATCGCATGAGCACCCAGAAATGTAGATCTTATAGTTAAAGGTGATTTTTCTTTTAGCTTTCTTATTACCCTGAGCATTTTTAACTCGTTTTCTGTATTGAGACCATATCCACTTTTAATCTCAACAGCTCCTGTACCCATACTCATTATGTTCTCAAGACGTATCATAGCTGAATCAAATAGCTCACTCTCGCTTATTTCCTTCATTAACCGGGCCGAGTTAAGAATTCCTCCTCCCCTTTTAGCAATCTCTTCATAAGATAATCCCTTGATCTTGTCGATATATTCTATCTCCCTGCTGGCGGGATAAACAAGATGGGTATGAGAATCACAAAATGCAGGCATTATCGTTTTTCCTGAAGCATTTATTATCTTATCATAATTTTCAGATCTCGGAATATCTCTCATAGAACCAAAATCCTGGATAAGCCCATCCTGGATAATTAAAAAGGCATCAGAGATTGCAGCAAGGTCTTTCATATCAGATCCTGCAGAATATTGTATTGAAATATAATCTATGCCAATAATCTCTTTGATATTCTCTATTAATATTTTCATTTTTCAATCCTAATTAAAAGGCGAAATTAATAAATATCATTATGCAAGCAAAAACAAAAAAAATAATGTGAATTTGATGCAACCCATTGAATTAATGGCTTGTCTTGATTGTAGACGCATTAATAAGGTATTAATATTAGAGAATAATAAAATACTTTTATATATTTGCCTCAAATTTAAAAGCTTAACAAATTTATAAGATCCATTATGAAAACAAGAATTTTATTCTTATTACTTGCTTTTTGCTTAGCATTACCCAATGTTTTCTCGAAAGAAGTAAACCTTGAAGAAGCGAAAAAAGCAGCAAAAAACTTTTATTATGAAAAAGTAAATCAATACATGGATGGTATTGATTTCAGTGATGTGAAGATCATCAATACTTTCGTACGTAACGAAAATAACACCCCTGTTTATTATGCATTTGACTTTGCGGGTGGTGGTTATGTTATCATTTCTGCTGAAGATGCTTATACACCCGTTATAGGCTATTCTTATGAAGGTATATACCCATCAGTTAATCCTGAGTATAACTTCAGTTCATTTATTCAAACTTATGTTGATATGATCAACTATGCAAGAATAAACAATGTTACTGCTACCCAGGAGTACAAATCTGAATGGAATCGTCTATTATCTAACAACATTAATTCATTAATTACTGTAACAGATAACAGGGATGTAACTCCATTGACTTCCGGTATGTGGAATCAGGATTACCCATATAACGTTCTGTGTCCTCCTGATCCACAGGGATCAAGTGGTTATGTTTATGCAGGATGTGTGGCAACAGCTATGTCGATGATCATGTATTATTACAGATATCCGATCAATGGTACAGGTTCACATTCTTATAACCCTAATCCAACATACGGTGTTCAAACCGCAAACTTTGGTGATACTTATTATCAATGGGATGGCATGAAGGATGTTATTGAATCGCACAATCCTGGCCCAATTGCTGAACTGCAATTTCACTGTGGTGTTTCAGTTAATATGCAATACGGCCCTAATGGCTCAGGAGCATATTCAAACGTTGTGCCGGGCAGCCTGAATTCTTATTTCAGATATAACGATGCACTGTACAGAGAAAAATCAAGCTATTCTCTTTCTATGTGGAGAAACCTGCTTAAGGGTGATATTGATATTGGACGTCCTCTTTATTATTCAGGACAATCAACCTCTGGGGGACATGCATTCCTTTGCGAAGGATACCAGGGAGACAACTTTTATTTCAATTTTGGATGGAGTGGATATGGAAACGGATATTACTCATTAACAAATGTGAATGGCTATTATATTAGCCAGGCATGTGTGAAAAATTTCTATCCCAGTGAACCGGGCTATCCTTATCATGCAAACGGTCCTGACACTATCTTTCAAGCATCCGGATCATTTACTGATGGTTCCGGCCCAATTGATGATTATCTCGATAATCAATCTGCAAGCTGGCTTATTTCACCACAAACAGCAGTGGACTCATTTAAATATATTACAATGAGTTGGACACACTTCGATCTTGAATCAGGTGACTTTGTAAGAGTTTATGATGGTATGGATGCTTCTGCTCCATTACTTGGAGAATATACAGGAAACACTCTTCCTGCAACTGTTTCTTCAACAGGAAATCAGTTGTTTGTAAGCTTTGAATCAAATAGCAGCGGAACTGCTCCGGGATTTAAAGCTGAATTTATTGCCGCTACGCCTCAATGGTGCAGTGGACTTGTTGACCTGACAGACCCAACCGGAACATTTGATGACGGTAGTGGATCATGGAACTATGTAAACAGCACAACTTGCATGTGGAGAATACAACCACAGTTTGCAGGTGATATTACTATTGAATTCAATTATTTTCATACAGAAGAGAATAAAGATATACTCAAAGTCTTTGACGGATCAACACTTATTGCTGATTTAACCGGTGAAGATTTACCAGCGCCAATTACTGCTACCAGTGGCAGTATGAGCCTGGCATTCAGCACAAACACCTGGAAGACTTTCCCTGGATGGGAGATCTATTATGAGATATCCAATGTAGGTATTGAAGAAAAAGCTATGGAAGACCTGGTTGTTTATCCTAATCCTGCGAAAGATCAACTAAATATTAGCTTTAATGCTAATGTAAACCAAACATTCGAACTCAATCTTATCAATATGACCGGTGAAGCTATCTATTCAAAGAGAGTAGAGAACTTCTCAGGAATATTTGATGAAAGCATTGATCTTTCTGGTGTTGCCAAAGGAGTTTATATCCTTAGCATCCAAAACCAGGATGGTATCAATACTGAGAAAATCGTAGTACAATAAGAAGAATATTATATAAAAAAAGGCCGTTCATTTGATTGAACGGCCTTTTTTTTTATG
>CAZDWF010000109.1:0-11903 GCA_964508895.1 uncultured Bacteroidales bacterium | reverse complement strand
GCAGTACCCTACCATTATTATTTTTCAAAAAGCCTTCATTGATTATCGGAAACCGGGTGAATGTAATTAAAGCCAGAATTGCTTTATTAGTTTGATAGTAGTTTTTTCGATATGAATAGGGGAGCTTGAGAGATTTTTTTATATCGCTAATCAGAGCTTCCTTCCCGGATCCTGAATAATAAAATTCCTGCATACAAATGATATCAGGTTTTTCAGATAGTATGCTACTGAAAATTTTTCCCCTGTGGTTTTCATCCTGAATGTGTAAGTTGTTATTTGCCAGGTTATGAACATTATAACTCATGACCTTAAAAGATCTCTCGGGCAAACCCTCACAATCAGAGCCTACTCCATAATGTCGGCCTAATACATTCCAGCCAATCAAAATAAAAATAACGGATAAAAGGAAGTAGCGTTTCCAGAGTATGATCCAGCATATTACCATAATTAAATTCAGTAGTAATAATAGTGGATATACCAGGCCAAAAAATGCGAAGAAGGATGTTATGCCGGGGTTAACATAAATTGAAAGATAAGAAAACACTAGGCTTATGATCAATAATGAATTGATCATAAGAAGTACAAAAGTTAAAAGTCCTCTTTTCTTTTTTTTAGCCAAAAAATCAGTTTTTATTGCAGCTTGACCATTTTTTTACTGATGGACCTGCTGTTATAATTAAGTTTAAAGAAGTATATTCCCGCTTCAAAACCTGATGCATTCCATAGAAATTCGTGCTCACCTTTCTTTAGGTATGCATTTTCAATATCAGCAACTTTTTCGCCTATTGAATTGAAAACCACCAGTTCAACATTAGCGTTTTCTTCAAGAGTAATAGATATAGTAGTATTTTCAGTAAATGGGTTGGGTTTATTCTGGTTGAGGGTGGCCACTGATGTTAAAGAAACCGGAGTGGAGATCCCAACATTAATATCAACGACAGCACTGTAAATCTCTTGGTTATAGTCGAATGTGCGATCATCTGTCCACACAGGAATGATCTTTCCATTGTAGAAATCAACTCCAATGTAATCCCCGAATCTTACATTATTATTAGGCCTGTTACCAAAGAAAGGTGCGCTGTTGAGTATCATATTTGACCAGGTATTCCCTTGATCCGATGAAACAGCGAGATAGCATGACATTTGTCCTACCTGTTGTCTTTCATCATAATAAACAACAGCAAGGTTTCCATTTGTATCACATTTGATCACCGGCCAATATTGTGCATTATCGGGCACATCATTCACAATTATCGGACTGGCTAACCAGGTTTGTCCACCATCTGTTGACCTTTGAAATAATATTTCTTCAGTTCCATTTTTCTTATCTGCCCAGGTCACATAAATATTACCACGTGTTGGCTTATTTGAATAATCTACTGTAATAAAAGGAAATGAATAATGATTATTGGCGGAAATATAATTAATTACACGATCATTACCCCATGTGGCACCTTCATCAGTTGATTTGTCAAATAAAATACCATAATCCAACCATACAGCGTAAATTTCACCATTTGTTCCTGAAGCTATGTTAGCTCCTTGTCCGCCGGCAACATCACTTACTGAGACAGTATTTGTCCAGCTTGAACCATGGTCAGAAGACTTCCTGAATTTGATACCATATGAAGGGCCGAAACTTCTCCATATGATAAAAATATTATCATAGGTAGGATTTGAGAGTACCGGATCAGTGAATATCCATTCTTTATCTTCTCCCTGAGATCCGCTACCGGGAACTGCAACAGCGTGAAGATGGAAAGTCTCTCCATTATCGATAGACCTGTATAGCAACATCTCTCTGTTATAGTTTGCCACAGGTTGTCTTGAGGTACTTGAAAGATAAAAATATCCCTGTGAATCACTTGTCAGCACAGGATCACTTTGCGAAAGGTGGTTAGGATTGGGATCGGGGAGGAGCTGGGAATCAGACCATGTCAGGCCACCGTCATGTGAATATGAATAACCAATTCTCCTTATCACATTTGGTTCCTGATATCCCAATCGGAAATCTCTCCAGGCTGCAACAACAATGTTAGGATCCACTCTGCTGATCCTCACTGTAGGTTCATTTTGCGGAGAACTTTGATCCGAAATATTTTGATTAGCAAAAACAACGCTTTCGGAAATATCCTTCAAGGGCAATACAGGCATGGGCTTATAGAATTCCCTGCCATGCAATTCATTTTCATTATCCTGCTGAGCCCATAGGGTGGCTGAGAGGATGATTGCGAGTATCAAAGTAGTTATTTGTTTCATGTATATTATGGTTAGTTTCTTGTTAAAGGATACCGGATACCTGAAACCGGATAATTTTTGATTTTAATTGTTTCTCTTTTGTTTAAACAAAAACTCTTTCTCCTCCTTTGTTAGCTTGTCATATCCGTGCCTGGAGATCTTATCTAATATTTCATCTGTCTTTTTCTGGTTTTGTTCTCTGTTATTGTTGTACTCATCATCAGAGACAGGTTTTTGATTATAAAAGGTTGTATCGAAATCTTCTTTTTTCCTTTTCTTTTTATAAAAGGATGAAAAGCTTCCTATTCCTGTCTTTGGCATCTTGCCTTTTCTCATCAAATAGATATATGCAAATCCGTATATAAAACCGCCGATATGAGCCAGATGACCACCTGAATTGGATGATCTGATCATAAAGAAATCTATTACAAATAATGCAATTGCAAGATATAATATCCTTATTCTGCCGAAGAAAATAAGGTGTATAAAGTAATTCGGTACAAAGAATGAAATGGATGTTACAATTGCCATCACTGAGGCTGAGGCCCCTAAAGCTTTTGCCACGGGTAATGCTGCGCTAAATGCAGGAAAAATATTATAAGCAAGGATGTAAAGCAATCCTCCGGATATCCCTCCCCAGAAATATATTCTCAGCAATTGCTTTGATGATAGGTATAGCAAAAATATCTTGCCGAACCAATAAAGCCAGAGCATGTTAAAGAGTATATGAAAGAAATCCAGATGCAGGAACATATATGTTATTAGTGTCCATGGCCTGGTGATAAGAACATCAAAACTAGCAGGCAATGAGAAATAATCAAGTATGTATGACTCAAAGACTCCACCTTCAACATTAAACAGGAAAGCAACAACCCTCATTGCAGAAATAAGGATCCAAATACCCACATTGACCAATATCAATCTGCTAAGAGTGCTGCCACTCTTGAAGAAGGATTTGATATCCTGCATTGGATTCCTGGGTTGTTGATATTGATTATATGTATTCATTAAAAAACATTTTTTCTTTTCCAGTACTTTATCAGGAAGAATCCAAATATCATTCCCCCAAGGTGGGCGAAATGTGCAACATTGGATTGCGATCCTGAAAATCCCATATATAATTCAATAGCACCGTAAAGCATTACAAAATATTTTGCTTTAATTGGTATTGCAAAATAAAGGTATATCAATGAATTAGGGAACATCATTCCAAATGCCAGTAATATTCCAAATACCGCCCCTGAGGCTCCGATTACATTGGGAGCATTCAGATAATCAATTTTATACTGGCTTACAAAGTTAATACCTTCTTGTAGAGCCATGTTAGGATTAGAGTATATAAGCTTATTGTAACTTCCTGCAAATGCCTGGTAATGGGATATTATCTCTTCGGAAACAGGTTTGAAAATATCAGGATCATCAAGCAGAAGTTGCAGGCCATCATTTGAAGGGTTTGTAAGAAATTCATTTATTGCAGAAATCACAGGGCGAGCATCCACCAGATAATAAACAAGGTAATGGATCAGGGCTGCCCCAATTCCCGTAATCAAATAGTAAATTATGAAACGCTTAGGCCCCCAAATATTTTCAAGCACATAACCAAACATCCAAAGGGCGAACATATTAAAAACCAAATGACCGATATCACCATGCATGAACATATATGAAATAAACTGATATGGTTTAAAGGCTTCACTTGAAAAATAATGCAAGCCAAGCAATTCTGTCAGGTCAATTGTATTACTTAATGCAATGGTAGCAAGGAAAAATAATCCATTTATAATCAGGAGATTTTTAACTACAGTTGGCAGCATCCTGAATCCCCTTGGCCTGTATTGTTCGTTATATGTCATAAAATGGCATTATTTTCTAAATAATTCATCAATTTCATTAATATTGAGTAGCTTAACAATTCTTGTGCCATCAGGACTGTATTCGGGTGTCTGGCAGGCAAAAAGATCACTGATAATGCCTTCCATTTCTTCATATTTTAATGTTTTCCCATAGGCCAGAGCCATTCTTTTAGCCATTGATCGTGCAATAATGATGTTATCATCAAGATTACTGTTAAGCATATTCTGCTTGTAGCTTTCCAGCAATCCTTCAAAGAAATCTTTATAATTGCTAATTTCAGAACCAGATGGAGAACCGTTTATTATAAACGTATTTTTATTCAATTGGTTTATCTTAAAACCAAGAATTTCTATTTGAGGCTCAATTTCTTTTAAAAGATCTGCATCGCTTATTGAAAGCGTAATGTTTTCAGGAAATAATTCCTGCTGCGAAACATTTTGTTTATCGTTAAGTAATTTCAGGAACTTTTCATATAATATCCTTTCATTAGCCTTATTTTGATCAATAATAATAACTCCTGATTTCAGCTGTGTTAAAAGGTATTTGCCTTTTATTTGAAATATCTTGGATGCAGATGATGGTTCTTCATTTTGATTATTATCCGGAACAGTGTCAGGAATGATATCAGGCACCAGATCCTTTTCAGCTTTTTCAAGTCCTTTGTAGATCTCTGTCCAATTAGCAGATGTAGGCTTTACATACTCACCCTTTGACTTAATACCTTCAAAGGGATTATAATTGCTTTCCTTTTTGTAGAAAGGATTTTTAATGGGTTTATCCTTATCTTTCCTGAAATCGAGGTCAAGGCTAAGTTCCTGTTCGAAATCAAGGGAAGGAGTAACATTGAATTTCCCTAGAGATTGCTTTATACACGATTTGAGTATTGCATAAATCAGATGATTATCCTGAAAGTTCACTTCGGTTTTTGTTGGGTGTATATTGACATCAACTTTCCGGGGGTCTATTTCGAGGTAAATGAAATATGCAGGAAAAGCATCTTCAGGAATGAGTTCCTGGAAAGCATTGTTCACCGAATGATTCAGGTAAGGATGTTTTATAAATCGCTTATTGCAAAAGAAATACTGCTCACCCCTTGTTTTCTTTGCAAATTCAGGTTTTCCTATATATCCTGTAATGCTAACTTCAGATGTTTGCTGTTCTACAGGAATTAATCTCTCTTTGAATTGTCCTCCGAATATAGCAATGATCCTCTCATAAAGCGTTCCTGAATTAAGCTGAAATATTGATTTATCATTATTTATGAGGCTCATGGATATGTTATTATTCACAAGAGATACCCTTTGGAACTCTTCAATAATATGCCTTAGCTCCGCAGTATTTGATTTCAGGAAGTTCCTTCTTGCAGGAACATTGAAAAACAGATTTTTTACTGAAACTGTAGTGCCATTGCTACAGCTACATGCTTTATTGCTTTTTATCTCAGATCCTTCAATATTGATACAAAATCCAAGTTCCTCATCTTTTTGTTTTGTACGTAATTCTACCTGGGCTATGGCAGCAATTGAAGCAAGTGCTTCTCCTCTGAAGCCAAGGGTTCTTATTGAGAACAGGTCTTTGGCATCCTGAATTTTTGATGTTGCATGCCTTTCGAAGCAGAGTGTGGCATCTTTTTCAGACATTCCGCTGCCGTTATCTATAATCTGTATGAGTGTTTTTCCTGCATCTTTTATAATAACCTTAATATCATTAGCTCCTGCGTCAACGCTATTCTCAAGTAATTCTTTCAGCGCTGATGCCGGTCTTTGAATAACTTCTCCGGCAGCAATCTGATTTGCCACTGAGTCAGGTAGTAAACGTATGATATCAGACATTATCTAACAAAAAAAAAGATAAAAAGTTATCTATAAAATTTGTGAAGAAAATTAAGTATACGAAGAAGAAAATGAAAGCCAGATATATAATAAACCTTATTGAATAGCTCTTTTGCCGTGTTGCTTCCCTTTGCCGTTTCCATTGATTGTCAATTTGATATTTAATATCCTCTTTAACTTCATCTGTATTCTTGGATTTGCCAATCCTTTCGAGATACTTCCTCCTCTTTTCATCTTCCTCTTTTTCTTCATCCCAGAAAAGAGGTTTGTAATCAAATTGTTTGGGTTTAGGCCTCCTGAAAAATACTAATTTCATCACTCTTAATTTACACAAAAATACTTATAATTTTCGAGATTTAAGTTTGGTTTATTAATTCACAATTTTTTTTATTACACAAAACTCATGAACTTAAGTTTCGCATAAGATAATTCAATTTTTTTCACCTCAGCCCCAATCCTCTCTCCTAAAGGCTAGGGGGCTTTTTCGTGCAAATATTTTGCTTCACAACCCCGAGACAATTTATAGCACTTTCCATTCTCCTTTAGGATAAGGGTCAGGGATGAGGTGTTGTAAGAAGTATTGAGCAAGTGTGTAAGAATTATTCAGTTTAGAGACATTTATGAATTATTCAGCTAAGTTTTATATTTTTGATAACATATTGAGTTTCTAATTAAATCCTGCAATTATGGGAAAATCGCTTGAAAATTTAATAGTAGTAGGAGACAGGGTGTTGATCAAGCCATTGACTACCACCAAAAAGACCAAAGGGGGACTGTATCTTCCTCCCGGTTATAAAGAGAAAGACGAGATACAATCAGGATATGTGGTGAAAGTCGGTCCCGGATATCCACTGCCACTGCCCACTGAAGAAGATGAATCCTGGAAAAAGGCAGATGATAAAATCAAATATATTCCATTACAGGCATTTGAAGGTGACCTGGCGATCTTTCTTCAAAAAGGTGCAATAGAAATAGTTTATGATGAGGAGAAATATTTTATTGTCCCTCAGCATTCAATATTATTATTGGAAAGAGACGAATTGTTGACAGAATAATTCTACGCTTCTGCCAATGATGGAAAAATAGGCTAAATGAAGATAATTTCTTCCTGTTTTCGCCACCGCAAATAAATAGTAATAATGATGAGAAATATTAAGCTCCGGCCAGTGAAGGAAATCTTTGTTTCACAAAGGAGAATGCCCCAAAGAAAACCCCGCTAAAAAATAGTGTTCCTACAACATCGTTCAGGAAGAATGAGATTCCCATAGAACCATTGTTGAAGAAAGCCAGGCCTGCAGTGTAAGCTGTTATTAATCCGGCAAAATCCTTTGTGTAGAAAGGTATGCTAAGCCAGGCTGAGAAGTTGGTAATCAGAAAGAATAATACCGATGCTGATAATGATCCAAGAACAACAGAGCCAAAGCTCACTTTTTTACTAATGGCAAATCCTATTAGTACTGTAGCTGTAAAGGCAATATATACTGCCAGCATATCTGCATGGAATCCAAGGACCAGATCGCTAAGAAACATTGCAGCAAGCGGGATAATGAAAGCCAGTGCTTTTTTCCCAATATATGCACCACCGAATAAAGCCATAGCAGCAATTGGTGTAAAATTAGGCCAGTGTGGTATTAATCTCATTAATGCGCCCGCCACAATAATAGAAGCGAGAACTGCCAATCTTGAATTTATTGTTGTATTATTCATTTTCTTAATTTTTTTCAAAGACAAAGTTAAAAATTTATATGAAACATCCTGAATATTGCTGTAATTTTTAAAAGCTAATATTTCCTACTTTTGCTAAGAGAAATTAATCGTAACAAAGTGAGGTGTGATGTCTCGCCTTTTATGTGATAAACTGTGACGGAAAGGATAATCAATGAAATATCAATTATTACTACTTCTGATGACCTTAATTATTATAGGCTGTAAAACTAATAAACAAGCTGATTTAATAGTTCACAATGCAAAGATTTACACTGTTGATAAGAACTTTTCTGTCAACCAGGCTATGGCAGTTAAAGACGGACAAATCCTTGAGCTTGGAGGGAATAATCAAATCCTGAATAATTATAATGCAACTGAGGTTATTGATGTAAATCAGGCCATCATTTATCCTGGATTTATTGACGGTCACTGTCATTTCTTTAGTTACGGCGTAGGGCTGCTCAAAAGAGCAGATCTGAAAAACACTGCTTCATTTGAAGAGGTAATAGAGGTATTGAAAAAACATCATCAAAAACATTCATCTTACTGGATAGAAGGCAGGGGCTGGGATCAAAACGATTGGGAGGTAAAGGAATTTCCTGCAAAAGAACTGCTCGATAAGGTTTTTCCAGAGCATCCTGTATTACTTACAAGGATTGACGGGCATGCTGCACTGGCTAATTCTGTTGCTCTTGAAATTGCAGGAATAAAAAAGGATACAAAAACTCAGGGTGGTGATATCATTATCCGGGATGGTGAACCAACAGGATTGCTCATCGATGAAGCCATAGAGCTTGTTTCTGATCATATCCCGGATCTATCAAGACGGCAAATGATAGATGCCTTTGAGATCGCTCAAAAGAATTGTTTCGGTGTTGGCCTGACCTCAGTTGTTGATGCAGGATTAAGTCATGATACGATATATCTTATTGATTCTTTACAAACAGCAGGTGAACTGAAGATACGCATTAATTGTATGCTCAAGTCAAGTCAGGAAAACCTTGATATGTTTTTTAAAGTTGGACCGATTTATAAAGACCGCCTGCAGGTAAACTCAATAAAACTCTTTGCTGATGGAGCACTTGGTTCCCGTGGGGCAGCTATGTTAGAAGAGTATTCTGATGACCCTGGTAACAATGGATTGATAATTTACCCTATTGAACACTATCAAAATGTATGTCAGCAGGCCTATGCTAATGGCTTTCAGGTAAATACTCACGCAATAGGTGATTCTGGAAATCGTATGATACTTGATGTATATTCGAAGATACTGAAAGGTACAAATGACAGAAGGTGGAGGGTGGAACATTGCCAGGTATTACATCCTGAGGATTTTGATAAATTCGGAAAGTATAATATCATTCCATCTGTTCAGGCAACTCATTGCACATCAGATATGTACTGGGCGGATGAAAGAGTGGGGAAAGACAGGATCAAAGGTGCTTATGCATACCAGGATCTTCTTGATCAGAACGGATGGATCATCAATGGAACTGATTTCCCTATTGAGAAAATTGATCCATTATTGACTTTCTATGCTTCTGTTTCCAGGAAAGACCTGAATAATTATCCCGAAGGAGGTTTTCAGACAGAGAACGGATTAAGCAGGGAAGATGCTTTGAGATCCATGACCATCTGGGCAGCCAGAGGAAGCTTTCAGGAAGATGAACTCGGATCACTGAAAGCTGGTAAAAAGGCGGATTTTGTAATCCTGGATAGAGATATTATGGTGATACCGGAACAGGAAATTCCAGCTGTGAAGGTGCTGGGAACCTTTGTTGGTGGGGAAAAGGTTTATTAAAAAGCACTAAATATCAAATTATAAATTCCAAGCAAAAATCAAATCACAATAGTTAAATTCCAAACCTGCAAAAGCTAGCATATTGCTCCTTTGGGATTTTGGATTTGTATTTTGGAATTTGCCTGGAATTTATAATTTGAATTTTGAGATTTAAACAATATAGTTATACCCAAACTCCTCCATAAACCCCCTGAATATTTTCGGTTTCTTAGTTCCATGATTTAAAAGTTTAGATAATATTTTGTCAATGGATTTTGGCTTGTCGAATGTTTTCTGATTTTTTGAATAGAACTTATCGGCATAACAGATGATCCTCTCTTCAAGAGATAAAGGAAGCATATCGCGTTGCGGTAAGGGTAGATTGTTCTTCTTCACATCTTTTGCACTAATACCTACACCAACATGACGCTCACATACAAGGCCTATTTCCGGGTAACCTTCTTTATCCATCAATTCCCTTCCAAGGAAACCATGTGCCAGGTATTGATATTCTCCATAGCATCCTATCTTTTCTGCATTTGTCATGAATATGCCAATATCGTGTAACATAGCTGCTTCATAAATGAATACCAGGTCTGGATCTTTATCAGTATTATGCCTTGCGATCTTCAATGCAAGTTCAGCAACACATTTACTGTGAGGATGGAGGTAATTATAGGAAACGGAACCTTTTTTATAGTACTTGTCAAAAATCTGTTCAGATAAACCCTTTAGTACTTTCACCTTGAATGTTTTATTTTATTATAACTTTGGTATATGCAATCCCATCATTTTTTTCCAGTACAAGAGTATATAATCCTGAACTCAATGAAAGACTAAGATCATACTTATTAGATCCCTTTGCCATCTCCACACTTTTGTAATAAAGTAATCTTCCTGAAACATCCAGTATTTTTAACTCTCCAATGTTCATTTCATCAGAATCAAAAGCGACAGCAAAGTTGCCATTTGATGGGTTTGCTAAGATCTTTAATCTCAAAGCTGAAGAAGAATTCCTTTCTTCTGTTCCTACAGGATTCTGATTGTAATAGATAAAATTTCCCTTATTTGAATCCCAGTTTGAGATCACAATATCTCCATCGTAAGTGTATTCATAATTGACAGTAACATCGTCACCAACATTAAAGTAATCATAGAAAGCAATCCAGTTTTTACCAGGAACATGGCTGTATTTGCTTAATGGGGCAAGGCTTCCATTGATATACACAGAAGTAATAGCTTCAACATTCTGGTTTTCCAGATAAAAAAATGAAACAGGAGTGCTGATGCTAAAGTTTTCCTGCATTGTTTTGATATTCCTTTTCCTGAGATCTGAGATCAATATGGTCTCAACAACTGAAGTTGTTGTTGATGAATAGGAAGGATCAGATTCAAAGTATGTTCCTGTTCCTTTGAGGATTTCCATTGGTAACCACCACCCACCATAGATCAGGTCCAGTATGCCATCATTAGTAACATCAGATAGCAATATGCCTGAGCCATATCCTACCGGATTGGATTGCCAGTCGGCAGGACTTGTTAGTGGCATTTTTACAAAGTAATCGTAAAGCCTTATCCTTCCGTCACCTCCCAGCTGATCATTTCCGGTCATAACAGCAGAAGGACAGTATGTGCTTGAATTAATAAACCCTATATCCACTGAATTCATGTAATTATCTGAATCGGCACTTTGCCAGTCGGGTGTATTGTCTATATTTCCAGTATTATCAGCAAGATAGATCACATTATTTGTTTCTTCACATGCAAAAAGCACATCTGTATATCCGTTCATATCAAAATCGCCACATTCAACATCCAGGGCACCCATAGCAATGGAAGACATCCAGTTTGCTGATTGTTGAAATGAACCTTTCTGGTTATAAAAGATCCTTCCATGGTCGTATAATGAAGAATAGGGTTCTCCGCAGGCAGCAATTATATCAAGATATCCGCTGGCATTCACATCACCTAAGGTGCAACTGAATGAGAAAAAAGGATCAGACTTAAATGAAGGATTTGTTTCAAGTTCAGTACCTGTATTATAGTAAACCTTTACGTATCCTGGATCTCCCCAGCCAGTGGGGCCGAGATAAACCGAAACAAGCACATCAACTGCACCATCCTTATTCAGGTCGCCACATGCAAGGTGTCCGTGATAATCAATATCACCGGATTCCCAATCAGGATCTGCCGGGAATGTGCCATCTCCATTATTGTAATATACTACCAGGCTTTGTCTTGCCATATCGTTACCATTTGCCACTACAAGGTCTTTCCAGCCATCCCCGTTAATATCAGCAATGCCAAGGCCGGTTGCCCTGTGCCCATTGGCATTTGACTCCCAGTCGGGTGTAAGGTTATAAGGAATATTTTGTGAGAAAATCAGATTGGGAAGAAGTAAAACCAGCAGGATATAGTATTTTTTCATGATGAATTGTTATAATGCAACTGAGGTTATTGATGTAAATCAGGCCATCATTTATCCTGGATTT
>CAZDWF010000108.1:0-11982 GCA_964508895.1 uncultured Bacteroidales bacterium | reverse complement strand
TTTCTTCGAGATAAACAGCTTCATACCTGACATCTTTTCCTTTTTTGCCATTTGTCAGTATTACCCAATCACAGCCTTCGACAGCACTAGCAATCTTCTTGCCTACTAACCTTTCTCTATTGCCAAAGGTTTTGGCAACAGAGGCAGGCATATCAAGAATTTTCATCGTGTTGTCTTCCCTGTCAATACACCAACCTGCATATCGAATGTTGACATCACTGAGTTCCTTTGGATATTTAACTTTCAGGTGTTGTCCCGGTTGTTCATTGTCAAGGACTGCACATTTGTGGTCTCTACTAAAGATCTTGACAACTTTGACTGGATTACCAATCAGCCTGACTTTCAATTTACAATCAGGCCTGACATTCAAAAATTGACTTGAACTACTTTTACTGCTCTTACCACTGCTCTTCTTTGGAATCAACCAACTACATTTACTACTTGTCATAATACTTTACTCCTATATAAAAATTAACATTAACATCAATATTTAATCGACAGATTAGCCTGTCTTCTATTGTTTCAGCATCTCCTGATAAACCTTGGGTAAATACCTCCTTCTTTGTAAAAATTCAGTTTTTCCTTCATCCCTATATTTTTTGATTTGAAGAGCCATTTTTTCAAATTCTCCACAAAATAACTGATATTCTTTATATTTGGGGAAATTCACATCCATTCCCCATTTCTGGCTTATCTTTTCTTTCTTCCCATGTTTATGATATGGATCAACTAGCTTGATATATTTCATCTTCACCAGTATTTCCCTGATTGCTATGACCTTGTTGTTATTGCAACTTCTTTTAATCACATTTCTGTCTTTTAGGGCCTTGAATAACTGAGGAATAGTATCCCTGGGAACACAGAGTTCATTCATGTATTGATGGTTTGTCCTATTGGCCATCCAGTGTGCTCCCAGCCCTACATCCAAATCCCCATAAGTGATAGTTTTGGTATATTTTGCTTTTCGAGCAATAGCTTTAATCTGTTCTTCTGTAATATCTTTCATCAAAGATTCTATAAAATCCCCATATTTGTATAGTTGTCCTATTAAAGAAGTATCAAAGGTCTGCTCCACATAAGAAACGACTGTATTAAATCGGTTTATTCTTTCTTCTGTTTCTTCTCCAGTATTACATTCATTAAATTCATAATAAGTATTCCATTCTTCATAGTCTGGTATACGTCCTAATTCTCTGGCTAACTTTTGGATGGAATGTCGAGTTCTAGTAAAGGCACTGTTATCATTCATATATTCATCATTTTTACAGATATTTTCAAAAGGTGTACCCAATATATTATAGGGTAATATAGGACTGGATACTGTCATATCAGTCTGATTAGAGATATTAGAGGATTTGTTCTCCTGTAGGAGGTCTTGTAAGGTATTCCAATTCTTTTCTAAATCAAAATAAGAAAGAATAGGAATATTGGATAATACGACAAGATCAGTATCAGATTGAGGACAAGGAAGTTTACCTAATATACCTCGATGAGAGAATATATGAGAAGAGAAAGGATAAGAATATACCGGATATGTACCACAGAATTTGTCAAAATGACAATAAAACATGGAAGAAATAACAGATGATAATAACTGTGAATATAGCTCGATAATATGATTACAATTAGACCTGTGAAACAGGTTATACTTATCTCCACAATGAGGGACAAAGGAAGAGAAGTCTATGATTATATAGAAATGAATACCTCTGTTCGTAGTAGAGGGTTCCCAGTAGGTACTGGGATGGAAAGTCTTTTGGATATAATGCAGAGCTTCTAGGCACTCTTCATATCCATAGTCGGGAATAGGATCAATATCACCACACAACAGACAGAGATCAGAGAAGGGATTGGAAGTATAGAATACAAAACTGTCAGGATAGTGGCGAGCTTGAAGGTGGTCCTGTAGGGATATATCTCTGTATTTTCCTGATTTAGGTTTTTCTCTGAGTCTGATATAGGATTTGTAAGGGACTTGGTTCATCCAGTCCTGAGAATATCGGAATGATTTTCTTTTATTGGTGGAAATGCTGCCCCAGTTATATTTGTCAATGAATTGAGAAATATATCTGTTAAAATTCCGAAGAGTTAGTCGTTTCGGTCTGTAGATGTTGTCTTTTGTGAGCCGTTTGTATCTTTTTTTCTTTTGTCCCATATATCTTTATCCCCAAAATTATTATTATACAAAAGGGAAAGCCCAGTACTGGATTAGCACTGGGCCTGGGACAAGATATAATCTACAACACTATGTTGATAATTATTTAGTTTTTTAATTCCTTAAAATAGTTATAGATCAATTTATCCTTGTCCCAGTCCCATTATATTACTATTCAATTATTATTGATAATTTCCTTTATTATTCTTATCGAATTATAAGGAAAATAATCTTAACTGGCTGAATCGTTTACAGTCAGACGGTTTTTCAAAAATTCTTCCTCATTACCAATAAATCCAAAACCACAGTTTTGGCAGTCATAACTCTCTATATTTTCAATATCTTCCCACTCTGACAATTGGTAATCCCAACTTCCATCCTCTAATTGGTTGGTTTTTAAGGTCGCTGTGATTGTCGCACTACAATGTATTTCTTTATGTCCACATTCAGGACAACTTAAATTTCTATCCATTTTTATATTCTCCTGTTTAGAAGTTAAAATTTATAAATCCTTATTCTTTTAATCGACATAATTAAAAGAAAGATGTTAACAACCCCACTTTGAAGTTTTTTAGTAATTACTATTACGCCAGAAATATAATCACTTTTCAATAGGGTAAATTTTCATTTTGTTAAAATTCTTAAATATTTATTTAAGGACTAACCAGTTTTGATTTTAAAAAGAGAATCTATCATTCATCTTAGTTCTCCTTTTGTCGTAATATTTTTCAGAATATATTTATATGCTTTTGGATATTTTCTAATTGACTTTGCATATATAGTACAATCATTATTTTTTAACCGTTCTTTGGATGGCAACCTTCCTCTGTGTTTTTTCTTCGTTTTCGCCATTATTGTTTCCTAAAATATTATTTTTTCCTATTTCTTCTTTTTTTTCTTTTGTCTGCTTTTTCTAATACTTTTTGTTTATCTAAATCGGTTGCTCTCTTAACAACATATCCATAACACTCAAGCAATGTCATAACTTCGTCTAAATCAATTTTCATTGCCAAGTTTTCATATGCTATTTCTTTAGCAAACATTGCAAACTGGCAGGTATGATTTTTAGTTAGAAGTTTTTTTGCTGAATATTGTATAAAGGCTTCTTTATATTCTCGAGACAGTTCCATTTTATCATCACAATCTATCCAGCACTTCTTAGCTTCATCGAAGATAACACCCTCAAGAATAAATTCATTGTCATCAGGATCAACAGCATAGAATCTGACTTGCCCTACTGACTTATAATTATTTAATGCTTCTTCCACTATTTCCCATTGTTTATGTTTGTCTCTAAGGGGCTTATCTTGAATCTTTAATATTTTATAACCTTTCATATTCATTCCTTAACTTCCTTTCGCTCTATTGTCTGACTAGACGCTATGGTTTTTGCAGAGAAAACACTTTTCTCTGGCATGAAATCTATAGTAGCAAACAAGAGGAAAGACCTGCCTTTCCATGCTGCATATATTGCATTAAATAGAGTGAGAATGGAATTGAAATACACGTAACTAATTCTAAAATGGCAGGTTAAGAGACTTGTTCATATAAACCATTGATGTATTTGACAATATCTTCGATTGTTTTAGATCGGTAGTTGCGAGTAAGCACATTTTTGAAGATTACATCCAAACATTCAAACAATTCGATGATAAGGTCATCATCGGTATACTCTTGATATAGTTTTTCTTTCCAAGTGTTTAGTTTTTTGGGAGTGATATTATCAAGATGTATAAGTTTTAGATCTTTTCGAAATTTATTCCAGGCTTTCTCATGTCGTTTGAGTTTCTCTTTATCATTTGAATAACGATGATACTTAAACAACTCCCATACCAGATCTAATGTAAAAGGGTAGTAATAATTCTTGTCTCTCAAGAAAATGAGATTTTTAATTCCTAACTTAATTGACGCTTCTACAGGATTGTCAGTAATTAGGTCGTATGCTCTTTCATAAACATAATTATCCATCACACCTGCTTCAATTAACTCTTTTGCTTTTTTATGAATAGCGTTTTTCTGCTTCTGCTCTTCCTGCTTTTCAGGAGTTAATAGGTTGATTTTTTTCCATTGACTATATTGCTTTATCGCATTATCCCTTCGAATAGCATAGTTTTCTTTTTTTGTAGACGTCCCCCCTCTTCCACCTGTTTTAAAATAGATACGAGGAATGCTGCTTGTTACATAAAACATCCCATTAGTAGAATTGTAACTGAGGCCAACCACTTCCCTACCTGTTCTGTCTAGCACATATTTGGGAGGCCTGCCTCTATGTTTTGGTTGTTTCGCCTTATTCATTGTGCTTGATCCTTATTCGTGTGACATCTATTAAATTATGACAGCATTATAGTATGATGAGTAATAGCACTCCAGAAAAAAGAGGAGAATTCTCTATGCAGATAATTCCCTTGAAATTTAAGGAGTTTCTTTTGAGCAACTGAAGTCAAATAATCTTAATCAGCAGGAGCTTTCCTATTTCAACAGGACAAATAGTGACTTTTTGAAAATTCTTTTATGAGCAAACCAGTTTTGATTTTAACTATACAAAAGATTGAGGGAATGTATGATATGGGTTTAAATAAAACAATTTAATAGAGAGGGTTTGGTGAGGTTGTAGGATAGGGTGACTGATGGGATTGTGAACCGGGAGTAGATAGAACAAGCTTTGTATGAAATTGGACAAAGCTTGAAAAGAGAATATGGTATTGTTTATGGACATTAATCTGGTTTATATATATAATGTGAAGGATTATTTATGACTGGAGGCTCTAAATATGGAGAATATGGATTGGAAGAAAAAGGCTGAGGAATTCTTAACATCACATCTGAATGATGGCAATTCCAATTCAGAAGAGGCTGCTGTTTACTTTTTAAGCAGAGAGAAGAAAGACAAAGCTATATCAAATACAATTGATTCTGCAATAGATCGGTGGAGGCATGATAAAACTCGTTGGTCAGAAGAATGTCGCAGGGATCCTACAAAAGCAGCTTCTATACTCAGGTTAATGCAATGGGGAGAAGTTGGTGCTCTTAAGGCATACCGAGAAAATATTTTTCAGAATTTTGGTGTTCCCTACAGCCAAGATTTTTATCCTAAAGATTCATGTTATGGCGGTTATTTAAATAAAACATCTGCATTTTTCCCACTCATATTTCCTCTTTTCACATCTGATATCGCTATTGATCGAATGAGTGACAAACTAAGCTTCTTATTACATCAATGGCAAAATTATTTGAATGATCTATTTATGAGAAAGGCACTCTTTAAAACCTCCGCTGATGAAGAAAAACTTGGAGGCGTTGGTCAAAGCCTTGCTATGGTTATTTCGGCATATATTTTTGCCGCATATAGATTAGGTAAAGTTGGTATTAATCAGGAAATATTAGACAAATCAGTTCAATTTCTCTTGGATAGTCAACATGATTCAGGGCTATGGGCATATGACCAAGACGCTCCGGATTCAGAAGAAGATGACATAGATCCTTGTTATTGTTTAGGCGATTTTCTGAATTCGAGAACGCACGTTATTTTAGGGGCTATTGGGAGTCATGCGATATTTTTAGCCAATCCTACAGGCTCAAAAAGATGTATTGAAAAAGCGGCAGAATGGTTATTGCAACATCAACGGGCTGATGGAAGTTGGTGTCAGCATAATAATCCCAAATATTCCAATCAGGTTCATACAACGGTGTTAGTTCTCGATGCAATCGAAATGGCTGAAGGAGGAGATAAACAACTGACTTTCACGCCTAACATGATATTGGGGGATAGTGGAAGAGATAATAGAGATAAAAGAAAGACAATTGATGGCCTGTCTATTGCTGATGAAACTCAAACAATAATATATAAAGGCCAGCAGTTTCTTTTAGGAGGTGCGGGTCCGACTTGGGTGTTCTTTAAGTTGCTTTTTGAAAAACAAGGTGATGTTGTAACTCACAAAGAAATTGAAGATGCGACGGGTCATAGTGATACCAATAAACTAAAATACGATCTTGTCAAAGCCTTAAATAAAAAAGGGGCGAGGGAATTAGCAAAGAAAATAAAAAATTCCCATTCAGTTGGTTTTTATTTAAAGATGTGATTTTAACACATCTGTAATTTATGATCTTGGTCATTCCATCTTTCATGTTTTAATTACCTGTTAGTTTATCACTTCATATTTGCTGCAAGAAGTTTTACCTGCCATGAATTTGTTAGATATATTTTACTAATGTAAAATAGAAGCATAACATCAAAAAATCTCTTCCGACTTTTATTCGACATTTTCCCGACATATTCCCGATACCGCTTATCTGGATATTTCCTTAACATGCAACCATCGTAAAAACAAATTTTTAATGATTGTTTATTTAAGGAAAAAAATTATGTCGGTTAAGAAAGTAAAAAAAGAATCGGGCAAAAGACCTAAAGTCCGTGGAGGTCAAACAAAAGATAGTAAAGTTAAAGTTGGTGGCATCCAAAAACACGATGCTGCCGGTACTACGAAGTTGGATGTCAAGGCATTAGAAACTATTCAGAGCAACGGTAATAAGTCAATCGTGCTTCGAGACAGAGAACTTCCTATTATTGGATATTTTGATGGTGATCCTGACAATCTTCCTACAATTCTGCCTGAGTTGACAAGTATGCGGCCACCTGATCCGAAAGCTTTTGCCGTTTTGGAGCAAATGATATTGAGAGATGGAGTTCTACAGCCTCTAATTGTTGGTGTTCTCAACGAGGAATTAATTCTATTAGATGGACATATGAGATTGGAAGTTATTGTTAAGCACAAAATCACTAATTTCAAAATTGTTCAAATTGAAGTGCCCTCCAAAGAAGCGGCAGTTTGGTCTGTTGTCGAACTGTCTAACTCATGCAGGCGGCTCAATGACTTCCAAATTATTGAGATGGAATATCATGCTGATTCATACTATCGACAACTTGCTAAAGAACACAAACGTCTCGGTGGCAAATATAAAAAAGATTTGCCAAAATTGGATAAACTTTTTAAGCCCATAGACCGTTTGCAATTAATTGCAAATAAAACCAAATCCAGCCGTTCAACAGTAAGTTATGCAAGATTTATTCTGAGATATGGTTCACCGGAAGATAAAGAGAAATGTCGTAAAGGAGCAAAGATTTCAGCCGTCCATAAGGATGTAAGAGAAAAACGCAGAAAGTCCAAGAAATATCAGGAAAAACACAATGCCGGTTATGATTCGATTGAATTTGTCAATCCGGATGAGGGTAAGTATATCAATCATATTCATCAAGGAGATTGCTTAAGTGTTATCCGTGACATGCAATTTAATGGAGTCAAAGACTTGGCGACTGCAATTTATAGCCCGCCTTATAACGTTGGGCTGAACTATGGTCCGGATATAGACGATTCGATGCCGCATGATGAGTATATTGATTGGCTTGGTACAATTATGTATGAGGCGTCAAAACTCGGTAGAGATGGAATGCGTCTGATTAATGTATTCCCTCTGACATCAGACAAAAACCGTAGAAAAGGAACTGATTACAAGCATTGCTTGTTGGCCGATTTGATCTATAAAGTCAAAGAACTAAATAACAAGCATGATGACTGCAATCTCCTTTTTTGGGGACATTTCAATTGGCTCAAAAACCATGCCGGCGGCAGAACCTGTCAAGGATCAATGTCCTGCAGCTCACCAACTTTAAGAGTCGATTCTGAATATATTGGTGTATGGGTCAAAAATGACAAAAAATTAGAAAATATCCATGAAATTGATACTAAGGTTAGAAAAAGCAATATCTTCTCTGATAAAGATAGAGATAAGTATGTAATCACCCCTCAAGAGTATAATAAATATAATCTTCAAAGTTGGAAGATAAATGTTATTCGTGACCACAACCATCGTCATCCAGCGAGATTTCCAATTGAGATCCCATATCGATTGATCAAGCTGTTTACTAATCCACAAGATGTTATTTTGGATCCGTTCTGCGGTTCCGGAACGACTTGTGTGGCCGCTAAAAAATTGAAACGCAACTATATCGGCATAGATAAGGTTGCAGGTTACTGCCAGATCAGCCGGGACCGTTTGGAAGAATTGGACAGAAATGAGGATGCAGCGTGAGTAAGAGTAGTATCGTTCTCATGAAACCGCCACCGTGACCTTATAGAAACAGGGTCGACAAGAATGACATCTGGCGGAATAGTCACAACAAGTGGAGCGGAACCGCCACTGAAAATATAGGGTTCCATTCGAAAAATACCAATGTTAATGACGTTGAATTTTAGGAGAACCAAAATGACGAAATTTATTAAAATTATAAAAGAAGATGGACGTAAAGTTTATATGCCACATCCTGACAGTATGAAGGATCTGTATGGCACAGACACTTTTTTTTCCGAAAATAATATGACCGACAAAGAAAAACCTTCAGATGAGGTCAGCAGTCACAATGGACTCAGAAAGGATAGCCATTATGGCACATATAACTAAAAGCAACTACCGAGTTTGGCATCAGAAAGAAAATATAATTACAAATATTCTCAACGAATTAGAGTGCTCGGAAACAAAACACTTCAGGTATTGGTTCAGAGGAACTCACTACAATCAATATAAAATAAGAGCGGATGGGATTGGGGGAAAAGCAATAGGTCTTTCACCTTTATCCCACGGCCTTGATACACTTGAAGAGATTAAGGGTCATTATTTAGTTGATGATACAGTTGAGCAAAAAAGAATCAAGTCTCTCAAGTATATTCTTGCGAAAGCATATTATCAGATGTGCTGTGAGTTGCTTCAGATTAATTGTATGAAGAAAGATCAACATAATAAAGCGTTAGAGTTTGCCGTAGGCACAGGAGTGGATATTTATCAGCATTTGCTTAAATGTAAAGATATTCGTGTCAACAAAAAGTTCCGGCGTAAAAGAAAGTCTAAATTTGTTATGCTAAGCAGATTTGATATTTTGGATCTCTGAAATAAAGATTACAGAGCCGTATTACAGTAAAGATCGGTTATGACAATAACTAATAACTTAAATCCTGTTAATTCTTTGAGTGATTACCCCGACCTCCTCACAGAATCTGAGCTTATCAGCTTTCTCCGCATCCCCGAAGTAAGTTCTTCTAAAGATTACCACAATGTTGTTAAGAACTTGATCAGAATGCGTGATCTACCCCGGATCCAAATCTGCAAAAAACTACTTTTTCCAAAAAAAGCAGTCCTGGAATGGATTGAAGAAAATACAGTAAAAATATGACTTGACGGACTCAGTTTTTTCTGGCGTCCTGTGAAATATTGAATTTTGAAATAGGTAAGTAAGTAAATGAATAATAAACAAGAAATAGTCAAAATATGGGCACGACCCAATAAAGATGGTTGTGGATATACACTTTATTTGAGATATGTAGACCTTGATGGTAAAAGAAGATGTATTTCATTAGGCCATTCTGACCAAAAGAAAGCGGAGAGACAAAGAAGCAAAAAAGAACGTAAATTGAGAATGAGATATTGTACTCCTGAGTCAATGAGATTTAAGGATTTTGTAGAAGACAGTCTAAGACGTACAGGAAATCAAATAAGGGAAAGCTCTAAAAACGAAATGCGAATCGTAGCCAAGGATTTTATAAAAGAAGTTGGAAATCTTGATTTTAGAAAAATAACATTAGAGCATGGCGAATATTATCGTCAAGCATGTTATGATAGGGGAAATAGTCCTGCAACAATACTCAAAAAACTTCGACATTTAAAACGTATCTTTAAACTTGCGGTAAAACGTAGGCAATTAGACGAAAGCCCGTTTGAGTATATCGATCTTCCAAAGCCCAGAAAAAAGAAAATACATATCTATTCTGAAGATGAATGTAAAAGATTACTTAAAGCAGCTAATGATTATGTAGCAGAAAAAGACAAAAAAATTTATCCAAGATGGGATATTATGATTCTCCTGGCTATAGAAACTGGTATGAGAAGGGGTGAAATCATGAATCTTTGCTGGGGAGACATTGATTTTGATTCTGAAGAAATTATTATTACACCAAAAGAAAGTACTAAAGAAACTTGGGAATGGAAAATTAAAGATTATGAAAATAGAACTCTTCCTTTGAGTAAATATCTTATTCATTTGCTAGCACAATTGCAGTCAGATAGTCCAGTAGTTCATCCTTATGTTTTTGTTCCTGAAGATAGATACAAATTTATACAAAAAAGACGTAGAATAAAGAAAGACTGGGGCTTAGTTTGTTCTAGATTAGATGTATTAAATAATTTTACAAGGCAGTTTGAAAAAATACAAAAAAGAGCTAGTCTAAAAAAGATAGGAATGTTTCATGATTTAAGAAGGACAGCTCTAAGTAGATGGTTTCAAAAGGCAAATTTGACAGAATATGAAGTTATGAATTTGGCTGGGCATAGTTCCTTCACAACAACCCATAATTTTTATCTCTCCCTTCAGAAGGGTCATATTGAGAAGGCTAGAAAGGCTAATAATGAGGGACTGGGGAAGGTGCTGGTGGGGTGAGTAGGAAAAAGGCTGTGTAAAATACTACACAGCCTTTAAGCTGTAAACATTAGTAGTGACAACTTGAAAGCAACTACTTAAATCTTGTTATTTTGTTAATTCTGCTCTTAAAGATAACTCTGAACCACCATAAATACGAATTTCTTTGCGGTACTTTTGATATCCAGTTTTAGCTACTTCTATAATATGAATCCCATCTTTTAATTTTAGGTTGGCAGGGGTGTTACCAACAAAAACACCATCTACATAAACGTCAGCCGCCTCAGCATTAGATGAAACCAATACAGTCCCAGTTTGTACAGGCTCACTTTGATTACCTGGAATAACAACGGTTTGCTGCTGTTGTTGCTGTTGCTGCTGCTGTTGGTCGTTTGCCCGATTAGGAACAACAGGTGGGATAGGCTCCAAGGTGAGCAAAATCGAGTCATTTCCTTTAACTACCGTTGGCAAAGTTCCGTTGCTAGATACCTTTAATTCTCGTATCGCCTTACGAAAAGCATCAGTTTGTCCATATTCAATTCTCATTTCAGTTGACTTGTACCCATCTTTATAGGCTTTTACTGTCCATCCTCCTTTGCTACCTATATTAGGTGTCGTGAGGTGCCCTGTCCAGTTAGTTTCACTTAATCTCTGATGACCGTATGCTGGTCCTCCCCAAAAAGTATCAACATAATATATCTGTCTATATGTTCCTTGCTCTTGAATAGTAAACTCACTTCCTGTAAGAACTGTTTCTACAGGAGACTCACCGATATAATTCGTGGAAGACCCCTCAATATATATCTTTGCTCCTGGAGGCTCTGTCATCACTTTAAGGTTTTCGCTGTATTCAGCTTGCCAGTGTCTATATTCTGCGGGTGTTGAATAACGTTTGGCAATACAACCTGAAAGCAATAAGGTCAGCAAGGAAGACAAAAGAAGTAACGGGATTTTTTTCATAATAAATAACTCCTGTAAACGGTATACTTAATCTCAAAATCCATAGAGATGCATTTTTCGATATTAAGTAGTGATTATATAATTATTGGTCAAATAATCAATACCGTTCAGTGCTTAATTTCTAGGATAGGGTAAAAGAAGCTAAAAGCAGGAATACTTACAGTTTTTAGTCCATCAATTCCCCAAAGATTATATATTTTGATTTTCAGTCCACATTGCTAAACAAAGTATCATTCTTTTTGGTGCACTTTGGTGCACAGCTTATTTTGAAATGAAATAAAAAAAGCTCCACAATCGTAAGTAACTGTGGAGCCATGACTTAAATATGGGCAGAATCGGAGTTGAACCGATGACACACGGATTTTCAGTCCGTTGCTCTACCAACTGAGCTACCTGCCCGACAAAA
>CAZDWF010000107.1:0-12010 GCA_964508895.1 uncultured Bacteroidales bacterium | reverse complement strand
ATATTTTATTGCCTCAAAATATATATCTTTAGATTTAGATTTATAGCTATACTTTGAATATATTGATTTATGATTATCAACAATCTTATCAAGTAGATGAAATAGTTTCGCATAATTCTTATCAATTTCAATTGAATCATTTATTTTAAGAGTATTGTTAATTCCATAGTATGAATCAATTAAATCGGATAGAGATAAAACTGAGTAATCTTTTCCATAAATATCTTCATTAATAGTATGCATATCAATACTATTTGATAGGATTGATTTCTTATAATAATATTTTGCAGCTTTAATATTATTATTTTTAAAATAGAAATCACCAAGTCGATTATATGATTGTGATATGCTTGGATGTTTTTCTCCATATGCATTTTTTCTGATGTTTAATGATTTATTATAATATATTACAGCTGAGTCTTTTTTATTCATTTTTCGATAAACCGAGGCGAGATTATTATAGCACATTGATTCTTCAAGAGATTGATCAAATTCTATTATCTTAAGCATACTTAATGCTTTTTTTGTATTTTTTATAGCTCTAGTATAATCTTCTTTGCGTTCAAATATTGATCCAAGATTTATATAATATGTTATTGATTGATTCGGGTCTAATTTTTTCGATTTTTTATAGAGGTTAAGAGCTTTATCAAATTCACCTGATTCAAAATATGCTCCTGCAAGATTGAAAAATATTGTTGATTTTAATTGATTATTACCACCATATTGTTCAAGGATTCTTTCAGCATTTTTATAATACTCAATAGCATTAAAATAGTCTTCATGATATAAATATATGGTGCCAATATTTATATTTACTTTAATAAAAAGCATATTAGATATATTGCTCTCTTTCAATATTTTAATTGCAAAATGGTATAAGCTTAATGCTTTATTATAATTACCTTTTAAATCATATAAAATGCCAAGGAAATAATAAGTTTTTGCAAGGAGAAATTGGTTGAGATAAGATTTTTGAATATTATTTTTTGCTTGAACGATGCTGTTATTCAAGAAATTCAATGAAGATTCAAAATCATTATATAAAAGACACACTGTACCTTTAAAGAGATACGATGTAATTAATAGAATCGTAGCATAATCATTTTTGTTTTCAATAATTGAAGAACACGTAATTAAAACTTCATCGGTTTTACCACAATTTATATTTTCTGTTAGAAAATCTGCCAACAAATTATACGATGTGGAATCATCATTTTGTGCAGACTTCATTGAGTACTGATTAAGTATATTTAAAATGGAATCTATTTTATGTGTTTGAATTAATGAATCCCTATCTGGCTGGGAGTATATATTTAAACTTAATATTAGTATAGTAATATTTATAAGTATTATCCTCACTCTTCACTCCCTCCCCACACAAAAACAACCCCCCACCATACCGGATCTTCACCTGTTTGGAAACGGAGAAGATAGGCTCCTGGTGGGAGGTTATTTTGGAATTGATGACCTGAAGAGATGTTTTTTAGTGATTTTTTTATTTGCCCTTTATGACTGAGAATGTCCAGGTTAATTACTGGGTAGCTACCTTTGAATTCGATAGTGATCTTTTCACCTTGCTTTATAATTGCTGAATCAATTGGGCTTAAAAGCTGAAATTGTCCTGAACGCATACTGGTACCCAAGAGCTCCGTATATAATGGAGAGATCTTATAAATATCTGTGCTGTAATCAATTTCTGTTTCTATGGCAGTCTGGTCCTCAAAAATAGAGTTATCTTTCTCGGTTGCTTCTAAAGCTGTATGATCCTGCTTATCAAATATTATAATATTATTAATGGTATCTGACTTTTTGATTGAAGTTGTATCCTGTGCATAGATCTCTATATTTTCATGACTCCTTGTTAAATCTACGATAATGGCTGTAATGCCTGCAGCAACAGTAATTACTATAGTTGCAGCAGCAGCCATAAGATATTTATTGCTTAAATTTCTTTCCAGGAATCCTTTATTCTTAAGCTGCCATTGTTTGAAAGTTTTTCTTATTGTTTTATGAAAATCAAGCAGGTTGCTATCACCAATGGTAGCATTTATTAGGGTGTATTCAAATAATTCATCAGCAAGGGCTTTATTGTTACACAATTCTTCTTCGAATTGCTCTTTCTCCAGCTTGCTCATATTACCGGAGAAATATCTCTCAATATATTTTAAATTCCTGAATTTATTCTTCATAGTTCTTAAGTTTTTTGTATTCAGGATCACTTTCTATCAAACTTGTTAATTTTCTCATACATCTGTATCTTTTTTTCCTGGCCAGGTTTTCACTTTTATAACCCATCTTCTTCGCAATCTCTTTAAAGCAGGTATTATTCATTTGAAGCTTGAGGATGCGCTTGCAGTTTTTGCCAAGTGAAAGAAAGTGTTTCTGATACAAATATGTTTTCACTTCTTCTCTTTCAACAGTTTCCGGATGTTCTTCATATGCAATTTTGATCTCATCATGTGCATCTAGTGAATATGTGAGGTTTCTTCCCCTTTGTCTTAATTCTTTTAACCAGAGATTACGGCATATAGCATGTATGTATGTCTTTAATGTACAACTAAGTGTGAATTTGGTTTTGCGAAGTTTGTCGTAAGTTATGACTATAGCTGCCTGGAATACTTCCATTGCATCAGATGCACGACCACTGTTGTGAATGACATGGTAACGAACAGGTGGTAAATATTCATCATAAATATAATTCAGGATGCGTGCATCCCGATTTATAAACCCTTGTAATATTTCTTGTTCAGTAAATTCCATTCTTCTATACATTAATACCACTAAGCCCTAAAAAGTCCCCATGAAAAATGAAATATTTTTCAAAACCTTATATAAGTAGCTGAAAACAGGAGGGATAGAAAAGATAAAAAATGTCAGAAAAGTAATGGAAAAGAGTTTTTAGTTCATAGATCGTAGTTAACAGAGGGTCCAAATAGCCATTATTAGTGTAAATCAGTGCTTCATCTGTGATAATCTGTGAGAACTCTTATCTTTCTCTTATCACAAACCCAAACTGCTGCACAACCCTGTCTTTCGTGGGAACATCGTATATCCAGCTCATGATGTTTTTTACAGTGGGGTCATCGCGGAAGCTTTTGTCGTATTTTGTATAGACAAAGATCAGAAGGTTGTATTCGGCTTCTTCTTCTGTGTTGTCGATTTCGAGATAATAACCGTTTTCATCGAAAAGCTCACTTACCGGGAATATGTACTCTTTGCCTTTTTCAAAAAGCATGTCGGTGGGTTCGTTAAGGAAGTAGTCTTCAGGGTCGGTATAGGGATATAAAACAGAGGCATCAAATTCATTTACGTTGAAGATCTTCAGATAACCATCTCTTGAAGGGGAAAAAGAGAACTTCATAAATTCTTTGTTTTCATAAAAATCGTCTATGCCTTCTACCTCAAAATTAAAAGAGGGATCCCTTTTTGATTTATGCTTATAAACGGTAGCTACGATCTCAACTTTAGCGATCATATTTCCGTATTCATCAATATCCACGCTTTCGCTGAGGATCTCTTCCACCAGCACTTCTCCTCCGGTTTCTGTGGAGGTGAATCCCTGGAAGATCTCTTTGAATTTTTCATTGTCTTCAAACTGGTAAAGGAAATCTGAGACCTGGATGGCTTCAGAAACGCCTGCTTTAAGAAGTGCGTTGTACTTGGCGTCGTCTATTGCTTTGGCTTTTGTTTGTTCAATGGTAAGGTCACGGGAAATAAACTCACCGCTAGCAATAACTTTCTCCTTTTTTTGAGCAAAAGAAAATGATGATGAAAAAAGGATGATAAACAGAAGTATTTGAGATAATGGTTTCATATAATAATAGTTTTTAACCACAAAGGATTACTATACATACATTATTAATTCTTAATTTTTAATTCTTAATTCTCTCAGTGGAACCTCCATTGCTTCCATTCCTCCTGCACATCAATACTCACATTAACCGTTGGATCCTGTTCTTTCTGATTGATCTTTAATGATTGTATTGATACATTGCTGCTTACATATTCAGATAGTTCTTCATAGTTTAACTGTCCTTTGCTGTCCTGTATTTTCTTCAACAGATAATATGTAAACATTCCGTGTTCTTTTTCTTTGTATGGAAGTGCTGATTGTTCTCCTGAGCTGGCTGTGAACACCACCATATTTCCTGTGATAAGATTGCTTTTTGGTTTTACTTTCACAGCCCTGGCGGCCAGCAATCCTGATTCCCTTCCTCCTCCGCTGAAGCATGCATCAAGGAATACGCTTACCCTTTTAGCATCTGCTTCAGAGAATTTTTTATAGATCTCTTCCAGTTTTACCGCTGCTGAAAGATTTGTTCCTGCAACATCAACGGGTATCAGATATGGGTCTTTGGTCTTTTCATCAGGAAGGCCATGTCCTGCATAATAGAAAATGATCTCTGACTTTTCTGGTGATTTTGCTGCAAGCTTGGAGACAAGATCTATCTTCTGCAGCAATTCTCCTGCTGTGGCATCTAATAGTAAAAAGCAATTTGTAGGTTCAACGCCCAGTGTTTTAACAGCATATTCCTTAAAGATCCTGGCATCTGTTCGTGCAAAATCCACATTGGATTCTGATGCGATCCCTCTTTGATATCTTGAATAATCTTCGTTTCCGATGATCAAAGCATATCGGTATGGGTATTTTTTATCTTGTATGGGTATATTTTTATCTATATCGGCTGAAAGTGATGCAATAGCAATAGCGGCTGTCGGGGTTGTTTCTCTTCCGCTTATGGCCACCTCATTACGAGCAATTAGCCTTTGTTCCAATCCAACTTTCAGCACTGTATCCCTGGTAAACTTTCCGCTTGTCTCTGTAATTTTAACTCTTACAGGAATATTATCCAGTGTATATCTTCTATTGGCGGTGAAAAGATATTCCAGTTTTTTTGATTCTCCGGGAACCAGGTTTTCCAGATTGTATCTTGTCTGCTCGCCAAGTGAGAAGCAGTTGGCATTAGGAAGCGTGAAATCTGCCACCACTGAATTTCCATGTCCCTGTCCTATGTTTTGTACAATCACTTCCAATACGATAGGATAATTCAATTTGATCATACCCCCATCTTCCGTACTAAAAGCTGCGTCAGCTACAATTAAACAGGGTGTTGCGTATTTTTTTGTTTCCACTTTCATGATAAGAGGATAGGCGTCAAAGCCTCTTGCTTCGAGGACTTCTATATTGAATTCTGCCAGTCCTTCAGGAACTTCTATGCTTGCATCAATAGCCACGCTTACTTCTTTTGAAGAATTGGGGTCTATATTTCCAAGATTGATGATTTTCTGACACTGTAATCCTGGAATATTTCCACTTTTTATGGATGTTATTACCTCAACATCCTGAGCCACTCCTTTTCCAATATTCTGTACAGTGAGTTTTATTTCAGAAGTTTCTCCCGCATCAATGAAATTATTTCCATTAACATCAAGGAAGCTTTCACCGGTGATGATAAGGTCGGGTAGTTCCTTTATCGATGAATGAGTTGTAGAGCCTTTGATAGTAATTTTTTTCTTATAGCTTTTCCCTGACATGGGTTCCTGGCTGTAGCCGCATATTGCCACGACCAGAAAGGCGATTGTTAATATGTGTTTTTTCATGTCTGTATACTTGCTGTGACGAGTTGCACCTTACCCGTTTACGCGTCACAATTAATTAATCTTTATCGTTAAATTCACTCCGGTGCTCTGATGTACTGGATCATAAACCGGGTATATCATTACTTTGGAGTCCCTGTATTTTTTGTTCACATTTCCTGCCTGCAAGCCTGTCCATACCAGGTCTATTACCCATAAACCCGCAGCTCCATAGATAAGGTATTTCGACATTCTATCATTTCTTACTGCCTTATCATGGAGGTTTTTCCTTTCATCAAAATCTGCCTCATCTTTATAATCCTCATATGCATTATAAGCGCTGTTATTCATAACTATTGACCCGGCTATCATACCATAGCCAACAACCCCCAATAACCAGTATGCTCCTCCTTTTTTAGCATAAGTATTACCAAGGCCAGGAAGTATAAGGCTTAATCCCATTGCTGCCGGTACCGAAACTTTTCTGTCTGATTTTACCTTAACAGGTGGTGGGTATTTGCTTACATCTTTTGCAATTGCATTGGGTTTTCCCATTACCTCAATGGATATTTCCTCGTCAAGGTTAATATTATCTCCCTTAACATTCCAGATGATCTCTTTGCCTTTGCCACCGGAAACATAATTTCCAACATCGCCCATTACAGATTTAGGATTTATCTTTCCACTCTTACTAGTATGTACTTCTACCCAAATGGTAAAGGTTTCGTTATTTTTGGCTTTTAATATGTCGTATTTAATGATGATGTTATCTCCATCCTGGAAAAAATCTACATTTTCTATGGTAGCTTTTGATTGTGACAGCACACCTGAAACAAAAAATATAATAAAGCTTAGGGTAAGAGTAATATATTTTATAATTTTCATAGTTGTCATTTTATTTTGAATTGCTGTGAGCTGATGGTTTTGAGTTGCTATCTTTTATTTTACTGCTACGATCTCCACATTTCTCTGTTGGAATTACCAGGGTCTTACCATTCTTTTTAGTAAGCATAAATTCCTCACCCTTTGTATTTTCGACATATACCTGTATGTTCCAGTTTCCGGTAAGCTGATAATTGGTCAGATGTTCCCATTGGGTTCCTCCTTCTAATAAGATGAGATCGCCACTTCCTGATGGGTCATTAGGGCCGGCATCAACTCCTGCGGGGTAAGTTCCATCAGGATCCACAACTTCATATCCGAAATACATTCCTTCTATACCGGTGGATGGAATAGTATAATGGGTGTTTAAAGTATATTCTCCATAAACATTATTCAAAGGATTTGAAATGGTCTCTTTATATCGAAGGTATACCATTCCACTTTCGATAGTTCTTACTGCAAGAGAATAAGAAGTAGAACTTTGTCCTCGCAGATAGAACTTCATTTTTGTAACTTCCAGTATACCTAATGGCAGGTCTGCATTGTAAAATCTTATAGCCACATTAAAATTGCCTCCACCATCTATGCCTATACCGTCATTATTATTTCCATTGTCATAATAAAGATAATGGCCTGAGATAATATTGATAGTGGTAAACTCAATGACCTCTCCATAAACAGTTTGCTGTGAGTTTTCGTAAAATGCACTCAGGAAATAATGAGTGTTATTGCTCAGGGATCCAATATTACCCGTGAAGGTGGAGCCATTTTCTGAAAAAGTAAAATTCCAAACCTGACTGTTATCCAGTTTTGGTGTTGTTATAAATGCAGAATAGCAAACGCCCTGGGAAATGCTCACTCCATCACCAAAGTCTATAATTTCTATTTTAGCTGTTGCAGAAGAAGAAGTTATATTTGTGATTTCTACAGTGTTGACAGCAGGAAATTTTTCCAGGTCAATCTTTTTACAGGATATTCCTGCAAACACAATCAAGGCGATAAGGCTTATGAGGCTAAGGTATCTATGTTTCATATTGAATGGGTTTCTTGTTTTGTAAAGTTAAGTATATGCTGTGCAAAATTCAAGTTTCAGTTTAATTATTGCAAATCTTCTAGCCACCAATAAGCCTTCCCTGGCAGTAAAGAGAGGAATCCCGTTAGGTGCCATGCCTGACTTTAGTCAAGAATATCCTCTTTCAAATTCATAGTCTTTTGTGTATGATCATCATCATAATCGAAAAGCATATCTCCGTTTTCTTTATATAGTTTGACATAGTTAAGGTTGAACCAGACAAAAAACTTTCCAACTTCTATTCCTTCGAGTATATCTATCTGTGTATCTCCGCTATCAAATTTGGTTATTTTGATCTTTGAATTATTGTCAATGTTAATCTTGTCGAAGTTAATATCATCACCATCGTTTGTTGTTATGTTTATAATCCCATTATCGTTGATGATGAAATGGATCTTTCCGAGGGTCTCGTATATGTCTTCGAAATTTTCTTTGAATTCAGGATTGTAGCGATCGAAACAGGTCAGGGCATCTATCCCGGATAACTGATAACCTATATAATTCATAAGATTGGTAACAGCAAATATTCCTGCTATAGTTGGTTCATAATTTTGTGAGATAAGCAGGTCGTTTTCAGCTTTAAGGCTTGTAACAGGATCATAAGTTTCTGCTTCCATGTAAGAGGTTTTTACATATCCAATTCCTGTTGTATTATTGAAAGCACCGGCAAAATAGATCTTTCCTGTAGCATCGGTGAATAGTCCGTAATTATTGAAATTCTCATTCTCGTTATAGACCTTGTTCTTATCGTGTTCACCATCTTCACTGAACCAGGAAACATAAGTAAGATAAATATTCTGGTCGTAATGATTCAGTCCGGCATTTTGTGCCCAGAGCATCCTGCCTCTTGGTGTGTATTTTACCAGAACAACATCACTTGCTTCTTCAGGAATTCTGATGATGCTTTCACTTCCTGTAAATTTCAATTCTCCGCTAAATGATCCTGCGATAATAGGAAATCCCTGATCATCAATCGTAACAGCAAAGCCTGTTGATTCTCCTTTTCCTTCAAAAACATCTACCCATACCACTGCTCCGTCTTTGTTGTATTTAATAATGAACATCTGTCGTTGATCACTACCTTCAAAAACATGTTCTGCAAAATTGGCCTCTCCTGATATATATCCTGTTAAATAGGCATTTCCATCATTATCAAGTATTGCATCATTAAAAGTTCCTCCTCGAAGGGCTTTGGAGTCCATAGCCAGTTGCCAGAAATTGTTGATCTTTTCCCATTCATTGTTATTATTGGCAAGCTCTATGATCTCAGCCTCAGCATTTCTGTGCTCAGGCATCGCCATGCCCATAGGTGCATTTATATATGTTGGATCAGCGATTAAATATTTTTCATTTTTATATACAACAAAATCACCTATTACTTCATCATCGAAATGAATTGCAGTGGCAACATGGCTGTCGTAAGCCAATCCAAGGACCTTTAGCTCAAGTAATTCGGAAACAAGATAGGAGTATAGTGCTGAGCGATCTTCACAGTCGGAATAGGGATAAAAGAACACTTCTTCAGGAAAAAAGAATTTTTCTTTACCAAATTGTTCATCATCGATTTGGTATTGGAAAGTATTCTGAACGAAATCCAACAACATGCGGGCTGCTTCATTCTGGTTTAGGTCCCTGATAATTGGAATAAAGCTAAGCAATATTGATTCTTTAGTTTCAGAACCTACAACGCTATTGAAATATACATTGATATTTACAACAGGATAATCATTATAGAAATCGATGAGGTTTTTGTTGAGTTCAATTTTAACAGGATAATCATTTCCATTATATGAATAGACTATATCTTTTTCGATGGTATTGGTAGAGAAATTCAGTGGTCTGTAGATATTAAAATCAATAAGCTGGGTAGCATCAGGAAAATCATTCTTATAGGTGTAGATCTTTTCTGACTGTGGGGGATCAAACATATAAAAAGTTATATCATCAATGATTATGAACCTGGAGAAGTATATCGTTTGAAATGAGGGTAATAGTATACTTGCTTCATCCTGGCTATATGCTACTTTAGCTTTATATCCTGAGCGATTCATGAGCATCCAGCTGAATAATTCTGCTTCATTTTTTGAATCAGGATATATATTGGAGGATACATTTTTGACAAGTAGATAGTATGCCCAATCATTAAGATTCATGATTATCTTTTGCTCCAGGAGCTGGTCAAGCAATCCGATGTAATTTGATTCACTCAGCTTTGTCCAGAAATTACTTATGGAATTTTCATTTACAGGAAGTTCCAATTCCTGAATTAGCTCCTCATCATAATCCAGGCTAAGGTAATTTCCATAAAATTCTAACTCACAAGTATTTTTATTAACTATCTCTTTACTTTGCTTTTCTATACGGGGGAGTATTATTTCTTTATTTTTTTGCGATTGAATTTCAATTACACTTTCCTTTTTGTTTAGTTTGAGTGGTACTGATATGCCAGCAGGCATAATGTACCGAGGTTCCTCAACAGGTTTTGGTTTGGGGACAGGCTTTAATGCTTTGAGCAGTTCATGTTCTTCCCATGTCTTTTTGAGGTATTCGGCAAATTCCTTATCGCGCTGTATAACGTAATCATCAAATTCTTTTTGCATGAGTTGCATTGAAGCTTTTTGATCCTGCTTCATTTGCTGCATTTCCTGTTTTCTTTGTTTTTTGAAATCTTCAAAGGTTTGAGCTGCAACAGGAATATATCCTGCTAGAGCTATAACTATTAATAATGTAAGGATCTTTTTCATGACTGACGGATTTATAAGATTGTAATATCAACATGAATTCTGTTATTGTAGATGTATATATTATCAAGCCTTATAGAGGCTATACTGGATGCTATTTCACGATTTATATTCTGATGTTTTTGTGAATGAGTATCGCTGGTGGATTTCAACACACTGGATCTGAGTTTTGATTCCACAAACAAATTTTGGATAAGGCAATCGATGATTCCATTCCATAAACCATCGCTAAGCAGACTTTGAATTTTTGTATCAGCAATACTATCGCTGATCTCGATGGTGTTTTTGTATCTTAAGGTATAAAGAGGGGGTGTAATTTCTTTACCATTAAATGATGAGTTTATATCGAATTGTTTTTTCAGCTTTCTGCTAATAAAACTATATTTCTTTGTATGTATTTTATCAGTTAATTGATCGCAAAAGATATCTGTTCTTTGTTCAATTTCAAAAGAACTGCCATGGCGAATTTCCTTTATCATGCATAATAAATCACAATTGACAATTTGATTTGTATTGGATGATCCTGGATTATATTCAAGCAGCAATAGTGTTTCACCGAATCTATTTATTGTATCAGTAAGTATTATGATGTCATTTGTATCTAATGCAAGAATTGTATTTATACTATAAAAATCTGCGTATATATGTGCTATTTGATTTATTCTTGAGTTGGAATATTCCTCAGTGTAATCTTCAGAAATATGTTTGATGCTGAAATTTTTGTAAAATGCTAAAATTGATTTCGCACGGACTAATGCCTGTTCATACCCTTCTTTCTCGTCCATTCCAGGATCAGAAACACCTATAGAAAACATTTTATTTTCATCAGAAACAGGTAAATGTAATAATTCCAGAGGGGTACTTTCCGGTAATAAAACTTTATACTTTGGAAGGGATTTGGTTTCAGGATCAGTAAGTTTTTTTAATTCAGTATCAAAAACCTTACGATATTCTTTGTATTCTTTAAGGGTGTTCGAGTCAACATCCTGGCAATAGATAATCGTTATGTTGATTAGAAATAATATGAGGGTAAAGAATTGTTTCATACAGGTTTAATTTTTCAGTATGTAAACAGCAGAGATGAAAATCAGACTTACTCAGAGAAAAATGCAACCATATTAATCTGTGCAAATCTGTAAAATAAACTTTGCAATAAAGTGAGGAATTATTTCAGATGTGAACAATAATTCCTCACTTTGATTAAATTAAAAAGAACGATTAGTTCCCTTCATCTTCTAGTTTTTGCATTTCTTCTTCGAAAGTATTTTTGAATTTTTCGTAATCGTAATCGATCTTTAGCTTAGCATCTTTTGAAAGACGATTGTTCATGTTTGAGAGAATTTCTTCACCGGAGAGTTCAATTGCGATATAGGTTTTATATGTGCCATTAGTTGTTTTTGTAACTTTTTCACATATAATTTTAATTCCCTGTAACTCCTGGTTTACAACTTCTCTTGAAAGACCTTCGTATCTTTCTTCAAGCTCTGCCGTGTTGTTTAGTTCAACATCTTTAGCGTAGTTGTCGAATACTGCTTTTAATTTTGTGCTTATGAATCCGGCAAGATCTGCTTTGGCATTACTGAGAGCTTTCTTTTTTGAAACAGCCATATCGCTGCTTTCTCCAACCTGGTTTGATCTGAAGTATTCATTGTTGCTCCAGTATTCAGGACCACTACAATACACTTCTATTAATACCTCATCTGTTGGTGCTTTAGCTGCGTCTTTTTTTGAATTA
>CAZDWF010000106.1:0-12195 GCA_964508895.1 uncultured Bacteroidales bacterium | reverse complement strand
GACAAAAGCGAAAAACAGAAAAATCGTCAATAAAATCAAGTTATTCAGATGTCCCAAATATTTGTCGAGGGGAAAAAAGGGCTATTGTGAACATTATTAACAATTCTTACGTTCATCTTTTCACCCTCCAAATTGTTCTTTCCTCTTCATCTCTCCAACTCCGAATAGTCCCATAATATCGCACAAGAGGCTGTTTTTCAATAGAAAAAGACATAGGGAGGTGAGAACCCGTAGAAATGCGGGGGGTCTTTTATGCTCTAATCACGATCTTTATCGATACTCTCATCAGGTAAAAATAGTAGTCCGAACACATAGTGGGAGAAAAAGTACGCCCCAAATTACGCCCACTGGAAAGTCAGGACATGAAAAAAGCCCGGAATCTGCATTTTTGGGCTTAAAAAAGGGTGGATGAGGGGATTCGAACCCCCGACCCCTAGATCCACAATCGAGCACCTACCCCTAAAACCTTGTTTTTAATGCTGTTATTGAGGGTAGAGTAGTCAGAAATAGTCACAATTTACCATAGGTCGGAGTCAAAGTACGCCCAAAGTACGCCCAAGGGGGAAGTGAGTAGTGACTACATATGACACACACTGTGGAGTTTGGAGATAGGGAATTATGCTATACTGCCCATTACTTCTCAAAATCTCCCGAAACTGTATATGTCGAAAAAACACAAAAACATCGACATATCGAGTTGATATGTTTATGGTATCAACATAATGTCCTGAGGAATTAGATATCAAAGAATAGGGAATGTGTTTGTGTGGTAATATACAGGAGAAGGTACGTAGGATTGGTTGAGACCTGTGTGTAATCTTCTTAACAGAGCCTAAAATAGTGAAAAACCTGAAAAAAGATGTTGACAAATAAGCAACATTTTACGATACTATATATATGGTTACGGATTGCTCTTTACCATAAATATAAAGTAGTTTATCTGTAAGGTTAAGAAAAGTTATGAAAATCATCGGAAGAGACAAAATTGTCAAGTATGGCAAAAAACACAGTCGGGCAAGGAAGCCATTAGCCACATGGCTCAAAATTACAGAGGCTGCTAAATGGAAAAAATCGGCTGATATTAAAGCGACTTTTGGACATGTCGATAACCCTAAAGGTAATGAATATATTTTTAATATTGGCGGTAATAATTATAGGCTCATAGCCTTGGTTATTATTAAGAATGAAACTGTTATCATAAAGACAATAATGACACACAGCGAATATACAAAAAAGTACAAGCTTTAAAAACTAAACAAAATTGAGAGAACATGGCAAAGACACTGGAACAACCCCGCGTAAGGACACGCAACATTCCTAGCACTTGGAATGAACTTGTTACTGCATTTTTGAGTTTACGCCCTATTACAAGTAATTCGACTCATGGAAAAGCAGTAAAAATCCTTGAGAAGCTTGCAGTACTTCCAAACATGAACAAAGCACAAAGTGACTATTTCGAAGTGCTTTCTGACCTTGTTGCAAAATATGAGGATAAACATTGGAATATTGACACTTCTGGTATTTCAGTTGTAGATATCCTTAAATCTTTTATGGAAGCACATAATATGACTGCAACAGATTTAAGTCGCTTAATTGGAAATGACCGAACCATTGGTTGCAAGATTCTTAGTGGAAAAAGAAAACTCACTACAGGGCAAGTCAAAAAACTTTCTCAACACTTCAAAGTATCTGCTGATCTGTTTATTGGATAGTTTATTGTGCGACAGAGCCATAGTGTTTTTGGGAGGAGAAAAACTATTTATAGGCTGGACTATCTCCTACATCCCTACCAGATTGAGCCACAAGTCGATATCTTATCTTATTCGTCTGGCTGATCTTTAGAGTTTGGGTGCAGGCTAGATGCCTTTCTACGCATTACGAACACACCTTTGCATTTAGCCCAATAAATCATGCTCAACAGCACACCTGAACCCATCACAATTCCATATGCCAGTCCCACTGGCATAACCCATCCTTCATTATCTCCGCATAATCTGTAGTAAGGCCAGTTTGCATAATAATATTGCTGTGCCTGCTTATAAGAATCAAAATACGGAAACGAAGTATGAACCTGCCAATTATTATTTGAGATGTCATATTGAAAAAATACTAAAGCAACAATGAACATCCAAAGAAGGATAAAAAGACCACCGATTTTTCTACGAATTCCAGTAATAAACACACATATAGATGTTATTAAAAGTATCGCTGTGGGAAAAGCCTGAATATACCAGTTAGGCTGAATGTTTGATGAGACCCTATAGCCAGACTCAACTGGCACTAATTCAATCCATTGCCAAACGGCATAACTAGAATGAGCTACACCTAAGATTCCAAAGAGAGTAAGAAGGATCGACATAAATATCTTGGCACGATGTTTCCTATTTAAATATTTACAAAACATAATTCTCATTTTGGTTCCTTTTGCTTAGCTCCCCACTATTCTACTATATACCTGTAGTCCTGCAAGGAGTATTTCATATCGCCATTGTGGCGGCAGGGCCAGAGTATATTTTTTTGTGGGAGAAAGAGGAAGAAAAATATATGACTAGGGACTACCTCCTACATTCCTACCAGACCTACCAGATTGAGCCACAATGGCTCATAATATAAATCTTATGCTGTGGTGTGAGATAGATCTATATAGGGGCATAGGGAAGAGCCAGTGTGGCTTGGGGTGGGGGTGTTCTAATAATCTAGATCTACTTCTTAAAAAAGGATTTTCCTTAAAATGAACCATACCTGAGGTAAATATATTCATTTTCATACTTTAAAACTCTGAATTCTGAAGGCATGTGGCACTTTGGATCGTAATATACATTTGGGCTTCCAGCAGTTGGATTCCACCATGCAGGAATCTTGCCATCTCCAGTAGTAAAAATCCATTGGAAATTTAACTCTTCTAGAACAATCTCATCTGCTTTTATCATACCTAATTTCCTGATATAATCTTTAAATTGATCTTCTGACAGTAGTGCTTTCATTATGTATGTATGATTAGAAAAACTTTTTTCATATACTTCAATTACTCCAGATGGCAATAGTTTCCGTTCTTTGTGAGCAAAAAATTCAGAAAGATGGATTAGATAAACCATCAGTAATCCAAAAAGAACTATAAGACCGATATTTACTAAAATTCTTTTATACATTCTTGTTGCTGTTGTTATTGATGTGTCAGCATTTACCGGAGCAGATGTGGAGATTCAGCCAAGTATCTACACTGGCCAAGATAACCGAGATATTGACTTTAGAGGTAAAGCAATCACTGTGAGGAGTTCAGATCCGCAGGATTGGGATACTGTAGCCACTACGATTATTGATTGTAATGGTAATGAAACAGAACCACATCGTGGTTTTTACTTCCATCGTGCTGAAGAAAATAAATCTGTTTTGAAAGGCCTTACTATTATCAATGGTGATATTGACAATGGTGGAGGTATTTATTGTAGGAATAGTTCTCCAAGTATCAATAATTGTATAATCAAAAACAACAAAGCTACCTATGGCGGCGGTCTTAAAATAGAAGTGGGAGAACATGAGGAATACAAATTGACCAGTATAGATACATACATCGAGAGTCGGTTTGGTTATTCTGTGGCAATTGATGGTAACATTGCCATCGTCGGTGCATACGGGAATTACTTTGGAACAGCGTTTCTGTTCGATGTGACAACGGGTACACAACTTGCCAAGCTGACTGCCTTAGATACGGTGCATGGTCACAATTTTGGGGATTCTGTGGCAATTGATGGCAACATCGCCATTATCGGTGCAGATAATGATGACGATGCGGGATTAAATTCTGGCTCAGCATATCTGTTTGATGTAACAACAGGGGCACAACTTGCCAAACTGACTGCTTTAGATGCGGCACCTGGTCACTATTTCGGGAATTCTGTGGCAATTGATGGTAACATTGCCATCGTCGGTGCCAATGGGAGTGATAGTAGTGGTTCTTTCTCTGGTTCGTCATACCTGTTCGATGTGACAACAGGAGCACAACTTGCTAAGCTGACTGCTTTAGATGCAGCAGAGTTCGATAATTTTGGAATTTCAGTGGCAATTGATGGTAACATCGCCATCGTCGGTGCCAGTGGGGATGATGATGGTGGTTCTTTATCCGGTTCGGCATATCTGTTCGATGTAACAACAGGTACCCAACTTGCCAAATTGACTGCCTTAGATGCAGCAACATGGGACACTTTTGGCAAGTCTGTAGCGATTGATGGTGGCATCGCCATTGTCGGTGCATACGGCGATGATGATAATGGTAATAATTCTGGTTCGGCATATCTGTTCGATGTAACAACAGGTACCCAACTTACCAAGCTAACTGCTTTAGATGCGGCATCTAATCACTATTTCGGGGAGTTAGTGGCAATTGATGGAAACGTCGCCATTGTCGGTGCAGTTGGGGCTAATGATATCGCTCCTGAGTCCGGTTCGGCATATCTATTTGATGTGACGACGGGAACGCAACTTGCAAAACTAATCCCATCTGATGTAGCAGAACAAGATTATTTTGGTGGTTCTGTAGCAATTAGTGGCGATATTGCTATTGTTGGTGCAAGTGGGGATGATGACTGGGGTTTTAACTCTGGTTCAGCATATCTGTTCAATACTGTTTTTAAGGCAGATGCTTCAATAGATAATTGTATCATAACAGAAAACATAGCACAGAAAGGCAGCGGAATCTTTTGTTATAAAAGTAATTCTGTATTTAATAACTGTTTAATTAAAGGCAACTATGCTTATGGAACTTCTTATGGTGGTGGGATTAGTACCATTGACAGCAACATAAGTATTACGAATTCAACTATCACAGGTAATATCAGTGAATTGTTTGGTGGAGGAATAGATTTAGGCAATAGTAATATGACAGTGAGTAATAGTATTTTATGGGAAAATTCTGCCTTATATGGTAGTGCAGCCTATTTATGGGATGAAAGTATTTTCACTACTCAATATAGTGATATCCAACATGGATTAGACGGTATTCATGCTGGATTGGGTAGTACTGTTAATTGGGGATCAGGTAACATAGATATTGATCCACTTTTTGTCAACGAAGGTTATTGGGATTTAGGAAATTGGATTGATGGAGATTACAATCTACAGGAAGATTCACTTTGTATTGATGCTGGTGACCCTAATTATATAACTGATGTCAATGATGTTGATTTTAATAACAATAGGCGAGTTTATGGCGGTAGAATCGATATAGGTGCCTATGAATATCAGCCTGAAATAATCTTGGATTTTGATAGTAATGGAGTAGTTAATTTAGCAGATTTTGCTATTCTTTCCTCTTGCTGGGATCATGAATGTGTATGGCCTGATTGGTGTCAAGGTGTTGATACAGATGAAAGTGGTAAAATTGATTACTATGATTTGATAGCATTTTCGGAAAAATGGCTCGACGAATATCCAGTTGTATTCTACTCAGAGTCTTTAGATACTGATCCGAGATGGGATGTTACTGGTGAGTGGGCTTTCGGCCAGCCTGCCGGTGATGGTGGCAGTCAATATGGTAATCCTGACCCAACTAGTGGCTACACTAATACAAATGTTTATGGAGTAAATCTCAATGGCGATTATGCTATCACCATCGGAGGTTCATATTATTTGATTGCGGGACCATTTGATTGTAGTGGATATGAAAGTGTGACACTTAAGTTTGCAAGGTGGCTCAATACCGATGATCCTGCATATGTTACGGCCACGATTGAGGTTTCAGATGATGGTGCAACTTGGACTACAGTCTGGGAAAATGGCAGAGGTGAAATAGCTGATACTAGCTGGCGAATGCAGGAATATGATATTAGTAGTGTAGCGGATAATCAGGATACTGTATATGTCCGCTGGGGTTATGAAGTTCTTGAACATGCCTACCCCTATTCTGGTTGGAATATTGATGACATTGAACTCTGGGGCAATCCCTATTAACCTGAACCGCCGACACACGAATTTTTGCTATCTGGAATTAAAATAAGCTTCTATTTTCCAGCCAATATCTAAAAAACTTTCAACCAAATTCTCCCCCTGTCGAAAAAGTCGAAATTAGGGGAGGTAGAAAGAAATATAAATATCTTAGTTTTATGTTCTATGGTAAGGGTATACCTTACGAAATAAAAAAGCATGCTTTTTTCTGACTACATCTATGTGTGATTTTGGATAATGTTCCTACATCTACAGTTTTTCCTTAATTTCATCTATCAAATGACCTACTGTTTTCTTACTTTTTCTTTTCCTTCTTCTGGATTTTTTCCCCTGTGGCAAAGATGATTGTATCATCATAGCCAATTCAGGATAGTATTCCTGGAATTCATCATAACTATATTGAACTGAATTGAATTGTATCTGTAATGACATGTAGTTTTATTCTGCTTTTCTGGAAGATATTCCTTTCTATTTTTTTCCAGTTAATAAAAATGTATCGTTGAACCCACTTCTTCTAGACCCTATCCTCATTTTTAGAGTTAAAACAACGATCCAGCACCCATGGCAAATAACATTGCCAGTGTTTTACTACCAACTGTCAAAAATTTGACAGTAAAAATACCAAAAATACAGCCAAAAATGACTCAAAATAGACTGCAAAAAAACAATCTAAAGGCTTTTTACTAAGGTTAAGCTTTAGATATTTTTCAAATTTTCAGTATGTCCTTGCATTTCAAATAGTCCAGCGTTACAAACTTCCGGCTCGTAATTTGATGACTTAATAATAATCCAGACGGATGAATATTTTCTTCTAATTAGAAGAAAGGAATATATGAAATGAGTGAGAAGATTATTGCCAGCGATGTTAATCAATTTGAGATTACTTCATTATCAAAAATCAGAGGGCAAAGGAAAGTAACTGACTTATTAAAAGTCAATTTAGAAGCCTACTATCAGAGTCGTCAAAATGGTAATCCTGGGTCGTTTGGCCCTGTTCTGCTCTGTGGTTTTTCAGGCACCGGAAAGACATTAGTAGCTAAAGCACTCCATGCTGAACTGGCTAATCTTGATCTGATTGAAACAAATGGTGAGATGCTTTCAAGTTCTGGGGAATTAGTATCTATACTTCTTTCTGCGACAGAGAATACGACTATCTTTATAGATGAATGTCAGGGCATGAATCCTCGTTCACAGCATATTCTATTAACTGCATTAAGCGAAAAAGTGATTTATGTACCCAAAAAAGGAAATAGCAAAGCCAAAAGAGTCATTCCTCTTGAAAATTTTACATTACTGCTAGCAACAACGCATGAGTATTTTCTGCAAGATGCTTTAAGAAACAGGATGCGTATCTATGCAAGATTCGAGCATTATGGATTATCTGACCTGATTGAAATCATCAGACAAAGAGCCTTAGCTCTGAACTGGGATATTGAATCAGAACAGGTTTTAATTGAAATAGCCAAAAGGTCAAAAAAGACTCCAAGAATTGCACTCAACAGAAATTTACAGCAATGTTGGAATGTCTGTTCTTCACAAGGAAGAAATGTAATCACTGTTGATGATGTAATTGAAGCATTCAGATTATTACAAATTGATGAACTGGGATTGGATGAACTTGAGAGAAATTATCTGAGAATATTACAGCAACAAGGTGCATCTCCGCTAAATGTCATCTCATCTAAACTGGCTCTTCCTACTCAGACTATCAGAAATGTATTAGAGCCATATTTGCTTCAAGAAAATCTAATCCAGAAAAATAAATGTTCCCACAGGGAAATAACAACATTGGCTGATAAACATTTAAGAAACTGTAATATCTAATATATTTTTCAATCAATAGTCTAATTGTTATAGGAGTGTTGTCTAATGAATAACAAAAAGTTGTGTATAAACAAGCCAATAGTTTCAATTAGTGAAATATGTAAAATGATACAATTAAGTAGGGCCAGGTATTATCAGTTGGTCAACAGTGGCTTTTTTCCAAAACCATTAACTGATGAGAGAAGCAAACGGCCGTATTATGATGCTAAACTTCAGAAAGCAATTCTTGAAGCAAGGCAAACAGGAGTTGGGGTTGATGGTAGTTATATGCTTTTTTACTCTCCCCGAAGAAAAGAATCTGTTTCTCATTTGAAAAAGAAGAAAACTGTTGATCCACAGGTCAAAGAAATAGCTGAAATACTGGAAAGTATGGGATTAGAAACGACTGTTAAGCAGGTCAAACAGGGAATTTCTGAAATTTATCCTGATGGAATTAATGATATAGACCAGGGAATGGTTATCAGGGAGTTATTCAGATATTTGAAGCCAGATTGATGTCTAATTTTTATGTAACGGTGGTTACATTTTTGACTATATCCTTATTTTTTGCTGTTTAAATGAGGTTTTTATGATGTTTATATGGAGCCAGTGCGATGTCTAAATCTTATCTACAAAAACGCATGATTAACCATATAATCCTGCGTTCTAAGAACCAACCTACAAAAGACAATAGTGCTCCACAATCTCACTCTGTCAATATCATTCCGGTTCAGGCCGACAATGATCAGGAACTGATCAAACTATGGCTCCATGGTAAAAGCAAGCATACTCAACGATATTATAAGAAAGACATCCAACATTTCCGTGAATTCACGAACAAGTCTCTGAAAGAGACAATATTGAAGGACTTGCAGGACTTTGCGGACCATATTGACTCATTGGACTTGGTAGATGGGTCTAAACGGAGGATCTTATCAAGTGTCAAATCATTATTTGCCTACTCATGTAAATTGGGCTATTTGCCTTTCGATGTAGCTCGTGTGCTAATTCTGCCTACTCCTAAAGATACTCTGGCGGAACGTATTTTGAGTTATGAACAGGTCAAGAGTATCATTGATACAGAGAACCACCTTCGTAATAAACTGATTCTGAAAACCTTATTCATTCTGGGAATTCGTGTCTCAGAATTATGCTCACTTAAATTTAGTGATCTTAAAGAACGCTCTGATGGAGGTCAGGTAACTATCTATGGTAAAGGTCAGAAAACAAGAGTTGTATTAATCCCTGAACCACTATGGTCTGATCTTATGAATTTTAAAAGTACTTCTTCTGATGAAAGTTATATTTTTCGGGGAAGAAATAGAAATACTCAAATACATCCTACAACAGTATTAAGAATTGTCAGAAAAGCTGCTCTAAAAGCTAAAATAAATAAGAAAGTATCATGTCATTGGTTTAGACATGCTCATGCATCAATAGCCTGTGAAAAAGCTCCTTTGCATGTTGTTCAAGCTAGTTTAGGTCATAGTTCAATCCAGACAACCAGTCATTATTTACATGTTAAGCCGAATGACTGTAGTAGCAAGTATTTGAAGTTGTAACTTTTCAACGAAGATTCCCACTATTCCTTAAGTATAGCTTCCAATTGGTTTTGAATTTTATCTGAAAGAATGTTTTGGAGCTCATCTTCGTCTATCGAATTCTCAGGGAATTGTGGTTGATCAAAAGTCTCGTAAACAGCAGGATGCATGTCTAAAGCCTTAAAAAGCTCTGCAAGCTGTTTTGTGGAATCATCTGAGGATGCTTTGATATCTTCTATGAGCTGCTTTTGTTCGACTGTGCCGTATCTTTCGGTATATTCCAGTTTAGCTCCGAGATAAGTAACCAGCATAATGGGCATAAATATGGCACCTATCGTTTGTGCTAATTGTTCATCGGCAGGTTTTGAAGGATCTGGATTTCTCAAATCGATGAAATACTTTTCACATTCCTGAATTTTTTGTTCTAATTCTTCTTTGCTAAGATCTTTAACATTATATTCAACTTTATGAACCTCAGTAGGAAAGGGGGTGTCAGAGTAAATAAATTGACCTTTTTCTTTATCATATTTTGCATAGCGTGTTTTTTGTGTATTACAACCCTGGAACAAGAAACAGAGTATGAGAATAATACCTAACAGGTTTTTGGTTATATTGTCCAGCATAACAGGATTTATTATAGTCATGCGTCCAGGTTTGTGAACATTTATTTCTTTTTTATCAAAATACTGCTCCCATAGTAAGAAGAGAAAGGGTGCAAGGTTCGGGGAGCATTCCATTTGAAGTAATCCTGCTCTAAATGCCCTTTAAATAATCCATAATAAAATAATAACACCTGACCCATATCAAACTACCTATTTATTAAAAAAACGGCTGATATTTCCTTAAACTGTCAATAATCGATGCTTTTAGACAAAATTATTTATAGGATCGATAGGGATATAGAGGACAAGCGATTAAATCGCATTTTCTGACTTCTTCTCGTTCCCATCCCATACATTCCAAATCGCATGAGTTAATCACGGATTAAAAAATAGCTATAAATCTTTAAATCTTACAGCTAATATTATTGCTCACTGCTAGTAATTTCACTTAACACGGTTTGCAAACAATCCACTAAAAAATCTATTTCATATTCACTAAAAATACTGTTACCCCGTACAGTATAGTTTTTTGATATGTTAAGATCATCATCCACTCGTAATGTATATATTGCACGATCTGGCTCGCTGCTTAATGAACGTCTGTGTGTAGAAGAAATCGCTACCTCAATCGCATATGTATATTCCAAATCATCAGATCGTTTGATTTGAATTGATTGAAGGTCATGGAGTGTAGAGTGATTAGAGTAATAACGTTCGATTCCTTGGCGTATTTCTTTTGCTGGAAAACGATTCTTTTCCTGATTATATTTTTCAGGACTCATCCATTCTCCACGGAATTTAATATATCCCTTATCGATCATTCTTTGTTCATAAGCTTCTTCTTCCTTAATAGTTGTATATAATTGATCTAATTTCGGCTTCACTTGATTGATTCTCTGTTTAGCCAATAAAAACTCTTTATTACCAGACCTGTTTCTGTCGATGATAGCAAGAGCTTTGTCATAAGTTTCAACTGCCTCTTTAAGCTTATAATTGTTCATATATTCATTACCGAGTTCTTCTAAGTGCTGAAGTAGCTTCAAATCATCTGCTTCGGCCTTTTGGGCTTTGATTTGCTCATATTTTTCAGTTAAATCCAAGTAATCGTGCCGTAATCCATCCTGCTTGAACTCTCTTTTGCCAATAAAGGCACCGAGTTCTTCGTACTTTTTCAGCCCCTCATCATATTTCTTAAAATCATAATCTTGTTTTGCTTCTCGAATCATTTGGCTTATTTTGAGCGAATTATCAAGTTCCCACGTATCTCTGAATACAAAGACATATAAAAAAATAGATATCAGAACAATACCAAGGCCAATGAAAGAATATAACAATGGCTTTGGCAATCCCCTGTATTCAGAATCTGATGTGTCACCAGATTGGATGGTATAAGCTGGCGAAGTGCCTTCTGGCTCTTCAAAGACCTCTGGGACAGGAATTATTCGATTGATAGTATTACATTTCTTACATCGAACTTTTTTCCCCACATAATTATCCGGCACATCATATTGATGACCACAACCTGAGCAATAAAAAGTAACCATTCTCCTATTTCTCCCTTTTTGACCATCCTCTGCACAATAATTTTAATTCAAATATATTATTCTGACACGGAAACTGTGTCAAGCAGCAATGACACTAAAATTGTGTCATATGAAAGCACAACATAACTTAAAATACAGAATATTACCTACTTTCCTCAGGGAAATGAGAGAACAGGCAGAGCTAACACAAAGACAGTTAGGACAAAGGCTTAACAAGCCTCAATCCTATATTTATAACTGTGAAACTGCTAATAGACGGGTTGATATTACTGAATTTATCTTATGGTGTAATGCCTGTGGAATTAATCCAAAAACAGTATTTAATAAACTACTTAAAGAATTGGAATAATTGACTATTCTCCTGCCTCACTAATCCTTTTCTCAATATGACTTTTAATAACTGCTGGCAAATCACAGAAATTCACTAATTCTTCAACTCTACCCAAGATCAGCAATTGATTATTATTTTCTATGGCTTCTTCAAATGTGGCATCATTTATTCCAAAGTATTCTCCCCATTGACTAATTCCCTGGATAGAATCAGGATTAGCACTTAATGTCAAACATGATCCATCCATAAAATAAACAGTATATATGTCTAATACTTTTTCTTGTGACTTTGTGATTGCTCTGATTATCATTTTTATTTTTCCCCAAAAATTAATAATACAAAAATTGGAGATATAAAGAAGACTGTCTGGAATTGTCAAAACGGTATATCATCGTTACGATGATCTGCTGAAACTGAAAAAGAACACAATTGTT
>CAZDWF010000105.1:0-12262 GCA_964508895.1 uncultured Bacteroidales bacterium | reverse complement strand
TTGATTTCTTCTAATCGCTTATAAATTTACGAAATATTACCATGAAACTTAAATTAGTTCACTATAAAAAATTACAAACAGGTATAAATACAAAGATGCAAAATAATATTGCTTAGCAGCAGTGAATCTTATATTTCATTCTTTACTTTTTGCTACCTGCTGTTATAAAGGTGAAAGTAATATGAGATATTAATGGGGTGTCGCAGCTTCGATCGCGATACATAAAGTATAAAAGGGGAGTTTTTGTTTAATTCAAGAAAACCTCTAAATGAGCTTGCTATCTTTCTGTTCTGTCTTTACAAATGGTTTTACATCAATTAATTCTGAATTATTCAAAATATTTGCCGGAGTAAAATATAGTTTGTTTTCTGCGATTTTATTTATCTCAACAACAACAACACCAATTTTATGAGAACATTTGGGCTTGCGTTCATCAAAAACACTATTATTATTTATGTTGTCAATGAAATCATTATAACGCTGCATAAAACTCCTGCATGATTTATGGTAAACCAAAACAACATGATTATATCCCCTGAGTAAATTTAGTTTTTTGTGAGTTCTACTATCAAAGTTGCAACACCCTGTTGCTTCAGTTTTTAGGCATGTATAAATCTCGATTTCCTCATCTGTATTATATGGTGTTTCAATTTTGCCAATAATATCAATCTTTATTTTTTTCATAATATCAGTTTTAGATGAGTACGCTTTTTATTCTATTATTTCATTTTCTTCTTCCTTTTTTCTTCTGCTTTTGCTGTGCTTATCACATTGGAAAAATATACAGCAAATGGTCTGTAAGCCAAATGAGACCATTTAGAAAATGGCACTTCAATCATCAACATTGGAAACAGTATCATGATATGAAAAACATACATATAGTATGTTGGCATGGGCATTCCATATATCCTAAAAAAATGGACCAGTATTCCTGTTATAGTTGTAAGAAATAACAGCACAAGAAAAGTCCAGTCAGTAATATGCGAGAATTTACTTTTTGCCTGGGTTCTTTTTAGTCTTGAAATAAAGAAATACACAACCCCAACAGTTAAGCCAATGGTTGCAATATAACCCAGGATTCTCTGCGGATGATACCATTCATAAATATTATCAGTTTGGAACCATCCAAGAAAGACAACTATCATGGTAAACATTAACACATAGCTTATCATAAGGAAGAAATGAATTACCCAGTAAGTACTTATATTAAATGATTTCTTTGATTCCAGCTTATCGCATTTTGAGAACTGCCATTGAGTAAAGAAATGCAGAGCCAGTTTCCACATCTCTTTAAAATATAATTTTACAGGAATGTGTAAGCCTTTTTCCCCTCTCCTCATCTTAATGAACATATTAAGTATATTCGAAAGCAGAAAAAATGAAAGTGCAGCTGCCATGATCCAGTCACCAATTTCAATTTGCTGCCAGGGAGCGAAAGTGTTTAACTGTACTCCTCCCTGGGCATTAAGTTCTGTAGGCATTGGTCCGTGAAATAAAACAAACAACACAAGTATCACTGCTGCCAAAAAGAATATAGCACTAAACTCCCAGATCTTTGATATATAAAGCCTGTGACCCAGGCCGGTCCAATCATATTTCCCCGACAAGTATCTCCTTAACGACATCATAAGTTCACCAGGATTTGCTTGCTCGGGGCATGTTTCACTACACTCTCCACAATAATAACATAACCAGGGGTCAATTGATGATTGAATTTCTTTCTCCAGGCCTAATGTGCTCAGGCGAACCATTTTTCTTGGAAAAGAATTATCTCCATCAGACAAAGAGCAAATTGCTGTACAATTCCCACAGTTATAACATGCATTAAAATTTACAGCACCATATTTTTTAAGTGTTTTCGCGAAATCCGGATTTATCTTTGCCATTTTAATCCTGTTTTGATAATTTGTAAGTGAAATATTCATCCATATCGTCAATTTCTCCTGTTTCAACTTCTTTAAATTTACGGAGTGTCATAAGAACAAATGTGACTTTTTCTTCTAATAAACCAGTATCTTCTGAAATTTGCGGAATACTTTTAGGGCCATCCTTTAAGGAATTCAATATGGCTTTTTTCTCTTTATTGAATTCTTTGACCCTGCATTTTACTTCTTCAGAAACCGTTCTTTTTTCCTTAATTACATCAATAGTTCTCGTCATAATTCTTCCATTAGAATTTTTACTAGCACAATACCCTGATTTTACAGCAAGGCCGATATCATACTTTCTATTTCAATATCTGTGTATCCTATTAATTGAATAGCATTTTCAGAACAAACAGGTAAACACATGCCACATCCTTTGCAATTTGCCTCAATAATACTTGCTACTGATTTACCGTTTTCTTCTAATTTAACAATTGCATCATATGGACAAACAGTCACACATTCATCACACCATTCACAAAGCGATTCATCAATTCTAGCGAGGGTAGGCTCCAGTTCAATTTCGCCTTTACTAACGAGTGAGTCTGCTTTTGCTGCAGCAGAAAGAGCTGAATTAACGGACTCTGTTATATTTTTTGGTCCCTGGCACGCTCCGGCTATATGGATACCATCAATCATGGTCTCAACAGGTCTCAATTTCGGATGCACTTCATTAAAAAACTTATCCCTTCCTGCTGGTACTTTTAAAATATTTCCTATGCTATTATCCTTGCGTGGCACCATACCTGTAACCAGTATAACAAGATCAACATCAACTTCAAGTTCCTTATCTCTTGTTAAGAAATCGTTGATTTTAACTTTGGTTTTTCCATTGAGCCTTTCTACTTCAGGATGAGCATCATCAAAAAACTGCAAATAGACATCTCCTTTTTGTGATGATTCCCGGTATAGCATTTCCTGTTTCCCATATGTTCGCACACCCCTGGTGAAATGAATATTATTTATATCATTAAATTTATCTCTCAGTTGCAATGCTGAATGAATTGCTGAGGTGCAGCAATACCTGGAACAATATTTATTTTCTCCATTAATCTGCCTGCTACCCACGCAATAAATAAATGCAACATTTCTAATTTTCTTTCCATTGTATACAAACTCATTTTTATTGAGCTCAATAAGACGTTTTAATTGTTGAAGGGTTACCACATTTTCAATTTCCTGGTAACCATATTCACCTTTCGCAGGTTCATATGGATCGAATCCGGTACTCAACAAATATGCACCGGCAGTTATATCAATAACCTCATCCTTTTGCTCAAGATCAATGCTATCGCAGATATCAACACAATTACCACATCTATTGCATTCATCTGTATCTATTGCAGGAATTTCAGGGAATTCACTTGGATAGTTTTTATAAATTGCCTTTTGTTTTGTTAATCCAAAATTGAATGGATCATCAAACTCTACAGGACAAACATCAACTGCCTTTTGGAATTTTTCAAAGTCCAGTTTGCAATCAGGTTTTATATGTCTGGCCTTGATCTTAACTTTTATTTTAAAATCTCCAACACTGCCTTTACTGGATATCACTTCAGCCCCGGTGAAAAGAGTGATCTTATCATACTTTATTATTTTTTTATAAAGCTTTGTAATAAGCTCACGTCCTGTCTCATTGGTCGTAAACAGCTCATCCCACTGGGAAGTTCTGCCACCAACAAAATATTCTTTTTCGATAAGGTATACATAAGAACCCATATCTGCCAACTCAATAGCAGCTCTCATGCCTGCAATTCCAGCACCAACTACTACAATCACATTTTCTGCTGGTATACTGATAGGCGTTAATGCCTCTGAATGTTTAACTCTTGCTATGCTACTTTTCAGCAAGCTTATTGCCTTTTCGGTAGCCTGAGCCGGAGTATCAGAATGTGCCCAGGAACACTGTTCCCGTATGTTAACCTGTACATAATTATAGGGATTAAGCCCACCTCTTTCAGCTACATTTCTAAAAGTATCTAAATGAAGTTTCGGAGAACAAGAAGCTACAACTATAGAATCAAGTTGCTGTTCTTTGATATCGCTAACAATTTCCTGTTGTGTAGAGTCAGCACAAGCAAACATGGTCACTTTTGATAATGCAATACCCTCAACATCTTTAACTACTTCATTTACTTTATCTACATCAACATAATCTGAAATGTTAGATCCACATTGACAAATATATACTCCTATTTTAGTTTTCATTATTTGCCTCCTCTCAGATAACTTGCTGTCTCAGATGATGCTGCACCGGCTGACAATATAGAATCAGGAATATCCAATGGGCCTAATGCTGTTCCTGCAACAAAAACTCCATCCATGCTTGTTTTTGACGGACAACATAATTCATCTATCTGTTTAATAAAATTGAAATTACTGGCTTCGATAACTTCTTCTTTGAACATGTTCATATAGTCAGTATTTGGTATAATGCCAACAGATAAAACTACAAGGTCGTGCTCAGCAGTTTTTACTTTGCCATCCTCAAAATCCTCATACCTGAGAATTAAATTACCATCATCTTTTTCATCTATCCTGGCAATTTTTGACTTTACAAATTCTACTCCCATACCCCTTGCCTGCTGATAAAACTCACAGAACCCTTTTCCAAAAGCCCGAATATTTATAAAGTAAATAGTAACATCACACATTGGCAATGCACCCATTAACAATTGAGCTTGTTTAATCGAATACATACAACATACCTGAGAGCAGATTGGATTGCCTACTGTTTCATCTCTTGATCCGGTACATAAAACATAGGCAATATTATCAGGCATTTTACCATCCTTTGGCCTCAATACAGTGTTGTAAGGCCTTGTAGGAACAAGCTGCCGTTCCATCTGCATAGATGTTACCACATTCTTAAATTTCCCAAATCCATACCTTGGTATCAAAGTAGGGTCAAAAAGCTTAAAGCCTGTAGCAAAGACTATAGATCCCAGCTTTAACTCTGTATGTTTATCTTCCTGGGTAAAATCAATTGCATCTGCCGGGCACACTTTTTCACATACACCACAGAATATGCAATTATCAATATCGATAGCTGCTATTCTTGGATTTGCTATACTAAAAGGAACGTATACAGCCTTTCTTCCAACCATATCATATTGGTATTGATCTTCCACCACTACAGGACATTTTTCTTCGCAGACCTGGCAACCAGTACAATCTTCTGTAACATAGCGTGGTTTCTCTATCAGGTCGGCAGAAAAATCATTTTCAGAATGCTTTACTATATTCTTAATAACAGAATTCGTATAGATTGTAATATTAGGATGTCTTGCTGTTTCAGAGACTTTCGGTGTTGTAATACATGCAGAACAATCAAGTGTAGGGAAAACCTTGGATAAATGTATCATTTTTCCACCCAGGGAATAATCTTTTTCAATGATTACCACCTTATAACCCAGATTAGCCAGGTTCAATGCTGCTTCCTCTCCTGCAATTCCTCCTCCTATTACAAGCGCGTCGTATTCGTTATTTTGACTTGAGTTTTTTAACATATTCTAATTAGTTCAATGATTTTAATAGAACCTTTGACAATTATTCTGATAATGCTGTAACAAAATTTTTCATATGCTTAACAAAAGGTTCAGAGCATACTGAGCAAATTGCTGCCATTTTTAATTTTGAAGGATCAATGCCTTTTTCCTTCATTAATTTGTGAGTTTTCTCCACAATAATTCCAGTATTCTCGGTACATGAATCACTAAAAGGACAATCAGTCCCATCTGCCGCTATAAAAACGCCATCAAAGCCTGTCTCAAAAGCATACAATATCCATTTTGGCTTTATACTGCTTGAACAAGGAACATCAATAGTATATACGGTCGGGGGATAATACTGTTTAAGCAATCCTGCCAAATCAATGGCAGGGTCTGAAATTTTTTCTGTGGAGAAAACAAGAATTTTTGAAGCCTTTTTGCTTTCAGTCATATTAAGCCTTTTTTAAATAAATTTTAAAAAAGCCTGATTCTTCAACAGTCCCCAGATAGTCATGTCCTTTCTTATTTGCCCATTTAGGTATATCTCTTTTTGTACCTTCATCAGCAGATAATACTTCCATTACCTCTCCTGAATCAATGGTTCCAATTGCCTTTTTTGCTTCGAGCAAAGGACCCGGACAGGCTGTTCCTCTTGCATCAACAGTTTTATCAACTTCTAATACTAATAATTCATCATTTGTCATTGCTTTAATTTTTTAGTTTATATAAATAAATGAATATCTGATCCCTCAGCTGAGGTAAGGTATTCTCCTATACCACATATATCATCTACAAGATCATTGAAATCCTCAAGCTTTTCTCCTCCCCATATCTTACCAGCCAGACTGCAGATATATATTTTCACGTTTGTTAAATCCTTTGCCATGTTAAAAAATTCGTACCATGTAGAAACATTAAGCTCTTCAAGTGATCTCATAAACTGATCCTTAAGATGTGATGCTTCAGCCAGGTTATTAATATTATCTTCATTACCTTTAATAAATGCACGAGCACCCTGAAGCAGAACAAAAACTTCCACATCCATATCATCGGCAGCTGCACCACTTAAGATTACTCCTGCTGCTGTTAATTTATCAAGACTTCCTGAAAAAAGCCCCATACATAATTTTGCCATGATTATTTATTTTTAGTTTATATATTCTTTTATCTATCTGTATTTCATCAACCGCAACCACCTGATTCTTCAATCTTTGGAACCTCTTCAGCTTCTCCTTCTCCGGCACCGGATTCGAACAATTCCGGATACTTTTCTAACCAACGTTCCCAACCATCCTCAATCATTTTCACTTTATGGTATTTTAATTTTCGTAATGCTTCAGCTGCAAGAGCAGAACAGGCATCAGTATATCCGTAAATATAAATTTCGTCCCTTCTGTTAGATATCTTATTTGAAAACTCAAGTGTACCTCTGGATATATTAATTGCTCCAGGAATATGTGCTTCCAGGTAATCCTCATTTTGTCTGCAGTCAATAATTATATAATCACTATCAGTTTCACTATTTACTATTTTCTCAACATCCTCAACAGTGATTATATCAGCATTTTGCTTTGCATTATCAACCATCTCTTCAAGACTTTCCTGTTTTAACACATTAGTACAACAAAGAAAAAACAGAGGAATAACAACAAGTATAAACCTGATATTTCTGCTTTGAATGAATTGACTCAAACTACAATTTTTCATTACTTTATTTTTTATCCTTTAACAAAATTTTTTCAACCACCACATCCTGATTCTTCTTCCTTAGGTGACAGGTCTTCGTGATTGGGATTAAAAGCATTATAACCACCACTTAGATTCTTCACATTTTTGTATCCAAGTTTCAATAATGTTTTTGCTGCAAGCAAAGATCTGGATCCTGATTTGCAATAAACTATTATCTCAGAGGAATCTTTGTGTGGTAAACCTTCAAAATAATTGCTCCAAAAATCAGCATCCGTAATTCTGAATTCCAGAATTCCTCTTGGAACATTTATGGGTTGTATGTAAAAGTTATAATCAAAATCCTGATTAATAAATCCCTTTTTATATTCTGTAGACTGTCTGACATCCAGGAGATGGAATTCTTCATCATTTGACATTTTGGTTTTTAATTCCTCAACAGATATTTGTAGAATATCATACATGACTTCACCAGCCATCTCCTTTCCATTTTCATATCTGGCCGTACATGCTACAGAAATGATTATCAGTAGTAATATGTATAATAAATTCTTCATTTTTTTCAATTTTAATTGCATAATTAAAAGGCACTGAACTTTCCGGTTTTCTCATTCCATTTAACAAAGTAGTACCATATAAATATCACAAACAACACAAGGAAAAATGACCCACTATATCCAATGTAATCTGGAAGGAAACTTTTAAAATCCCAGCTCTGAGGAAGACATTTAACAATAGGAGGAACAATAAAGTGTTTTGAAATGGGAGAGATCAAAAGGAAACCAAGAGCAGAAGCCCAGAGCTTAACCTGACCTTCACCAACTCTCCACAGCGTACCTACGGCACATCCTCCTGCGATTGTCATTCCAAGTCCGAAGATAAATCCCCCAATAATTGCTCTAAAGAAAAAATGTGGGAACACCCATGTCATCTCTCTTGCTCTAAGAGCTATATCTCCCACACTAATTCCAAAATACTTTATAATCATAAAGCCAAAAAGGCTTAGTACCAGACCTGCCATTACACCGACTGATCCATCAGCCTCACCTGTCATGAAAGGATCTCTGAATGCCTTTACTATGCAAAATCTTGCCCTCTGACAAATTAGCCCCATCAGCATACCTATAACAATAAACCATGTCATGGTATCATTATTACCAGCAAATGCATAAGCAATAAAAAGAGTTGCAATAAACACTATCCAACCAAGGATCTTTTGCCAGGTTCCAGATTTACCAGTAACGGCAAGAAAAGTGTAACTCTTTCCTGTACTAAATGATGGGAACCTTTCCATTTCCCAAATAAGATATTTCAATGCAACAATTACTCCCAGGAATAAGCCTATAGTAAAAATGATTGCGCCTCCTGATAAGGCTGGCATACCACTAAAGAATGAGCCAATTGTACAACCTATTCCAAATGTAGCTCCTATGGCCATTAATCCACCCCCTAAAAATCCTTTTACCAACTCACCCTTAGGAGGAATCCTGAAAGCAAATTCCTTTGACAATAAAGCTCCTATAAACGAACCAATTATCAAAAACAAACATAACATACCATATAAGCTTCCATTAACAGGAGTTATATGATCCAGTCCCATGGCTCCAAAAAGATGATAAACATTTTCTCCCCAGTTGTTTATACCTCCACTCGCTCCCCATGGACTTTTAATTGCAAAAAGTAATATATTAAGAGTGGCAAGTATCAATCCTCCCACCCAAACAGGCCAGTGTTTTGCAAAGAAAACATTGAACAGCTGTTTTATTATACTTCCTTCCTTATCATTGGCAGCCATAGCAACCTCCTAGTTTTTCTTAATTACAAAGCGAAACACTCCACCTTCAAGTTCATCCTGTTCCAGTAATGTATTTCCGGATTTTTCACACCAGCGTACAATGTCTGATTTTGTCCCAGGATCAGTACCCAGCATTTCAAGAATTTCTTCTGACTTAAGTTGCTTTATGGTCTTAGCTAATTTTAACATTGGCATTGGACAAGAAAGCCCTTTGCAATCAAGAGTTTTGTCAATTTTATTTCCCATTCCTAATTAATTTAAATTACTTTTGTAAATAACTTAAGCAAATATATCAGAGTAGATAATATCAGAAAAGAGCTTGTGAGTGAGTTTCAGTATTTGCAATTATTTATTTTAACAAATTAGGATGTGATTAACATCACAATACAAAATAATGAAAGACACTTTAATAGAAAAATACCCTTGTACAAAATGCCTCTTTATCTCAAAAGCAGCAAGAGTTTTAACTGAAAATGAACTTGAAACGCTTGAGAGTAAATGCGCACAGGTTTCATATAGTAAAGGGGAAATAATTTTCAAGCAGGATGCATTTTCCACAAACATCATTTATCTTAAAACAGGGCTGATCAAATTGCATATGAAAGGGAATGCCAGAGATCAGATCATAAAAATAGTTAAAGCTCCTGCATACACAAGTATACCAACAACACTTGGTCAGAATATTAATCAATATTCTGCGATTGCATTAACAGATACGATTGCCTGTTTTATTGATGTAGATGCATTTAAATCATTTATAAATAAAAATGGTGAGTTTGCTTATGAGATCATTGTAAATTTATGCCAGGATGTATTAGATAATTTCAAAAGATGCGTTAACAGAAATCAGAAGAAAACTATAGGAAGAGTTGCAGAATCCCTGTTATTCTTTGCTGATAAAATTTTTGAAAACGATGAATTTGAATTCCCACTATCAAGAAACGACATGGCAGATCTAATCTGCAGCTCAAGAGAAAGCGTAAGCCGTATTATTAGTGATTTCAATAATGATGGACTTATCAATCTTGAAGGAAAAACTATTTCTATCATGAATAGAAGATTACTTGAGCAAATTGCAAAAAACGGATAAAATAATGCCTCATTATAAGTAACGAGGCATTATTCAAGAATCATCTTTCTCCAAAGAAAGATCTATCAATCTAAAATTCAATCACTATTCCTGCTTTCACAAAAAATGGTATTCCTGGAGTATATGTTAAGCCATATTCTGGTTCAGAGACTGGAGTGATCCTGTAATCACCAGCAAACTGTGCTTCATTCCATTCTGAATCAAACAGGTTTTCTATTGAAATCCCAAATGTCCATTTATTATATGAATAATTAAGCTTCAGATCAAAGATCGTATAGCCAATCGCTGTCACTGAATTGATTTCGTCTGCAGGCCTATTGCTCATATGGCGGTATCGTATTGCACCACTCCAGGCACCTGAATGATTCACAGTAACACCTCCGGTTGAAGTCCACAATGGTGCCAAAGGCACATAATCCTCACCATCAGGTTCATCAACAAACCTGGCAATGCAATAGTTAATGTCAGAGTCAAAGAACAACCAACTCAGGATTTGCCATCGAATGCTTAGGTCAACACCATACCTGCTCGACTGTCCGCTGGGTTCCCACGAACCTGCATCACCAGACCATACCATTTCTGATTCCAGGTACATATACCATAATGCCGAATTAATTACTAATCGTGAAGCAGGCTTCCAGTTTATACCCAGATCAGTTCCATAGCTAAGCGGCAAAGTTGGCAAACTGTCATTTCTTGTTACCACCCTGGCATCATTGGAATGAAATCCCTTACCCAGCTTGGTGTAAATCTGCACTCTTTTAGAAGCATTAAAAGCAACATTTAGCTTAGGGCTTACTATATTCTGATATTTTGATTTCGGCTGGAATACATCCAGTGTCCTGTCAACATATTCAAATTTAAATGCATCAAAACGAAGACCCAAATTTATCATCCACTTTTTCTTCATCCATGTAGCCTGTCCGAAAAAGTTTAAATTACTTTCATTAATATCACCAAAATTTGATGTGTCAATGATGGTAAAGCGTTCTTTTGTGTGCAATAATTGAGAGTTCAATATTTCGTCATATCTTAATCCTCCACCAAACTTAATCTCAACAGAATTCTCTCTGGCAATGCTGTATGATTTAGTAAAAGATCCCTTATAACCATATAAGTTTCGATTTTCCTTTTGCCTGATCTGATCACCGTTAATTGAATCTTCCAGGAAAAACGTAAAATTCGAATACAGGTCGAAATTATAGCGTGTATAATAAATCAGATTATTAATCACTCCTCCTCCTTTCGTCTGATGCCAGGATTTAACTGAAAGATTATATCGTTGAGTGTTTCCACCCTCGCCAGGATCCAGCGAACCCCATCGGGAGACAAAATTATCTTCAACTGCAGTCTGAGGTATCTGCCCAGACTGATTCCAATTACTATTGAATAACGATGCAGTTATTGTAAAGAGATTGTTTTGATCAACCACCTGATTGTATTTGGCAAACAAATTTATACGATTGAAATCCTGAGAAGACTGAAATGGTCCATCCGTCATAAAATATTCCATGGCCACAAAAGCATTCCTGCCACTTCTCTTTGCTTCTTTACCCAGCAAATTAAAAAGTCCGACAGTCCTGAATGTATTAAATTGCCCTGCTTCCATTTTTATCATATTTTTATCAAGCATATTCAGGGTTTTAAACTCCACATATCCTGCAGTAGCAAAATCACCTTTGCTGGCATAATAAGGTCCTTTACCAAAATCCACTTCTCTTATGAGTTCCGGGATCAACCAATGCAAATCAGCATACCCTTGTCCGTGAGCCTGTGAAACCATGTTTACAGGCAACCCATCCACTGAGATATTCACATCGGTTCCATGGTCTGCATCAAAACCCCTGAGAAATATCTGCTCTGATTTGCCTCCACCGGCATGCTGAGCAATAAAAAGTCCCGGGACATATCTTAATATATCCTGTGAAGTACTAACTGGCCTGACATTAATATCCACCTGTGCAATAGACATCGTTGGGACATTGTTGTTGGCACTTATATTTACAACAGTAAGGTCGATTATATCTGGTTGTAAAACAATAAGCAGGAACTCTGTATGAGAAGTGAACTCAACTTCCTGTTTTATAAATCCAATACAGGAAAAGACCAGAGATCCTGATTCATAATCAGTGTCGATAGAAAAATTCCCCCATTCATCTGTAATGGTACCTTCAGTAGTACTCTTAAGCGAAACTGAAACTCCCGGCAAAGGTGAATTGGAAACCTCATTCAGCACTTTACCTTTTATTATATTATGGCCATTTGTTGTATACGG
>CAZDWF010000104.1:0-12287 GCA_964508895.1 uncultured Bacteroidales bacterium | reverse complement strand
CATGGGTGTCACTATTTACGTCGTGGCTTAAGGTCCATATATTTGTTTCTTGGGCGATGTCAACATTGCTTCCTATTAATATTTTACCACCGCGTCCATCAAGCAAAACATTCTTGTTAATGGCACAGTTGCTGCCTATTGAAATGTTTTTACCCTCTCGAATTTCCAATCCTAGTAATACCCAGGTGTTTTCCCCAATACTATTGATTGTTAATGACAGCAACCAGCGCCTAAAACGATGAGAGGGTATATACAGAAACCACTCGTTAATTAAATAATTGAACGTGATAGAAATGATGGATTTTATTTTACTAATCACCCAAACACCTGTTTCACTTTTTTATACATATGTTTTGCCAGAGATTTAACAACGGCAATATCTAGCAATGCAGCTAGCCCTAAAATAATGATTATTGAAAACAATGCCATCGTTGCTGCCTGCAATAAATAATTTAACCGATTATTGGCAAATGATATTTCAATAATATTGATACCAATAGTAATAATAATAAATGTGCTACATGCAGATACAATCCATTTAAATAGGTCTGAAATACTATAGAAAAATAATAATGCTTTATGATAATAACCCAAAACCCCAAAAAACATCATGAATTGTAATAAGGTGCTAAATGAGATGAGAAATAACACCCCATTGATTCCAGCGCTTCTAATAATGAACCAGCCAATGATTGATTGTGCCAACATACATGCACTCATTAGGCTGAAAACTAATTTAACATATCCTAATGTTATTATTATTTTTCTTGCTATTGTATTTAATGAAATAATACTGAATAATACTAATAGAACCTTAATAATAAACAATGCCAATATAACTTCATTTTGACTGAATTTGTCTCCATACCACAAAAACATCAAACCTGATCTCCCCGCGATAAAAACAATAACAATAGCTGGGAATAGAATTAGTTCAAAGTTTGCTAAGGCTTTATTGATTAATCGTTTTAGATCATTATTACCTTTGGAAAATCCTTCTGCAAAATGTGAGAAAAACACAGTGGATATCGGTTTTAAAAATACCCCTTGTATGTGTTTAGATAGATTGCTAGCATAATTAAAAACAGCCAAGGTTCCTTCTGGTAAAGTTGAGAGTCCCGAATTTAACACAATAATCCAAAGCTGGTGCGAACCCACATAATATAATGTTGACCAAATTTTTTTTAGCAGCGGAATAATCGAATAACCTGGCACCCAAAGATGTAAATAATGTCTATTTCCAATCATATAGTAAAGACAAACAAGTGAGATGAATTTTGTTGCTGTTGCTATCCACTGAGCAATAACCATAATCCATATACCAAAATATTTAATACCAATAATGATAGTGAAAATTCTTATTAGTTGGGCCAGCATATTGATAGATTCCGGTTTACCAAATTGCTTTTCTGCATTTAGCAATGAATTAATTTGCCCATTAATAAACATAAACACCAGCAGCGGTGACAACGAACGAATAAATTGTGTGCCTAATAATTGATCTGTACTAGTAAAGCCGGGAATTATTATTTTCACCAACCATGGTGCATACATATAAACAAACCCAGTAATAATGAATAAACCAATAGCGTACCAATTAAAAACTGTCGATACAATGCGCTGAGCAATCTCATGGTTATCACCATACTTATATTTATTATATATAGGTAACAGAATTTCCCCGATTTCACCATTTTGTGACAACCTTAGTAGCACAAATATTATCACATTCGACGCAAAATATACTTCAATCTCACGAGTAGTACCAAAAAAACGAGCTACTATAATACTACTTAGTACAGTTACCGTTGTGTTAACAATATTTATTGCTGTTATTGAAAAGGTTGACTTATTAAAACCCATACTTATTCATTTATACTCCTTTACCAGGGCAATACAAGGGGTTGCAAGTGCACCTTCATTGTCAAGAGACACAACAACAAAGAGAGGCTTTGGGGTCGACATAATTCATGATACCATTGCTTAGTAGAATTCAAGCAACTGTATACTATTCGCATTATTAAGAGTGGTATAATCGATTCAACCATAAGCGTAATGATAAAACTATATAAGAGTAAGAAGTCTGTTGTATAATCTTGCGGGTTTAGAAATGTTCAGTAATTAATCTATCTGCCTACTGTATCAAGGTATTTAAAAAACCTGTCAGCAAGATCAATTGGGCCATTGCCACCCCAAACCATTTCATTTATAATTGGATCCTTGGCGTTTGCCGGTTTCAGTTTCTCGATTATTAATTGATCAGATGAGCTAATACAGTTAACGGAAGAATTTAAAATAGGACTCTCTATACCCTTGTAGCGTGGTATATGGTTCCCCTTGATTGCTATAACTTTTTTCTCTAGGATCATAGGTTCAAATATTGTGGAACAATGGTCGCTGGCTATAATTATGTCTGCCCACTTTGTAACTCTTGATCTGTCAACTTCTCTATTAACTATTAATAGATTGCTAAAAGTATTTAACATCCTTAAATCGGGTGGCGTTTCCCGCGGATGAAGTTTTAATACAAATGCAACATCATCTCTTTCTGAATAATCGATAATAATATCGCGCATAACATCCCATCCATTTGTTGATGTCATTATCGTGCCAGAATAGAAAATACCTATTTTGTATTTTGCGCTAGGCATAAAATTAATTAAGCTATGTTCAATTCTGTTCAAGTATTGCACATATGGAAAGCTGCTACAGAAATCACCAATAACTATTCTGTTACTCAGGTTAGCTTTGTGTTCCTTTTTGTTACATACGAAAACTTGACTTTCATTATAATCACCAATGGGTAATTGGGGAGTAAAATTTCTATGCAGTCCACCTGCGGCGCCATGTGAAATAACTATTGAAGTAATTTTTCTCTGAAATGCAGATTGCCTAAATATTTCAGGTAAATATTCTTTATTATATGCTGATTGATCTGTTACCAACACTGCTGGATTAATCTTATTAAATATCGTATTTACAATTTGATGCTTTCTCTTATTTGTATAATACTTGAAAACATTAAACAATAGGTATTTCAGAATATCTGGGAGGGTTTTTATATCATGCACACATAAATGATAATTTGGTATGAAGTACTTTAGTGCTCTTGCCACTTTATCATAAATGTAATAATCGTTAATTTTTATACCTATTTCTTTAGAGAGAAGAATATTGAATTTATTTTTAATCCCTTCATTAAAATATGTAGAATAGTCACCAGCGAAAATGAAATGCTGGTCGTAATTATTTTTTCCGCTTCTAGCAAGGCATATTATCCGCTCAAAATCTGGCTCATTTCTAATAAGATATAATATAGTTGGCTTATTCAAACAATAACCCTAATAATTGATAACATTCATTTATCTATCTAGCGATGGTCCATAGCTTAATAAATAATTCTATCTAACAAAAAAATAGTTATATAATCCTTCAGATTTGAAATACTTAGATGGGTTATGAACTTTTTTCAAAATAGTAAAACCATACTTTACTAGTGACTCGACTGCCTCCATATCCTCAACAAAATCTTCATTTAACTCTACCATAATCGACTTACACTGTTTAGATGAAAATGTTTCCGCACCACCTTTAATTATCATTCCTTCAATACCATCAACATCAATTTTTATATGATTGATTGGCGACAATATGTACTCATGGGCAAATTGGTCAATCGATAAACTACAAACTCTTTGCCGATAATCTGGGGTGAATTTGTCACCTATAAAATCTATTGGTTCACCAAAAGTATGTAATGAGGAGCCACTAATTAAATCCCGATAATTAAAATCATCGATACATTTTGAGGAGGATAATGCAATATTAAGAGCCACTACATTTTCGGTACTATTATTTAAAACAATATTTCTATTGAGCTGGAAAAAATTAATCCAATTAGGCTCAAAAGAATATACTCTTCCTTTATTGCCAACTATTTTGGACATAATAAGTGTGTAGGCACCAATATTTGCGCCAATATCAAATACAACATCTCCTGGCCTGAAATATTCTTCTATCCATTGTACTGTATCAGGTTCCTTTTTGCATGAATTAACTCTGCTCTCATGCTCAATGTGTGAATCTATAAATATCCAAATGTCTTGGTTTTTATAGTCCAATCGTTCCTTATTTCCATCCAAAATATTCATATTATTTTCCTAAATCATTTACACCAATTATTGTACAAGGAGCACCATCTGCATGTGCAATCATTAGTGGAACCACAACCACGGTTGAAATGTTATTTGGATAATTTACCAGTGACATATCCTCAATTAACACAATAGGGGCTGAATCATACTGACTGCCTAAAAATTCACGGTGTGTCTTACGACCCTCCTCCCTGTTTAATCGTGAAGTGGCTGATATAACATCAACGCCAACAGCTCGGATATTACTGTGGTTCAACCGCAGGTTTATAGCCAAGTTTGCTGATAGTCCTGGATTTTTCTGCCAATATTCTGGCTCAAACCTATATTTCTCATAGCCAGTGCGAATGAGCAAAAGATCTGTTTCGTCACGTATTATACTAGATATATCGCTATAAGCCACTAAATAGCCGTCCTCACAAGATACATCTATTAATTGTGGCCTATCAAAGATCCAAAATGATACATTATAATCTGTCAGTTTTTTCCCGTTTTTAAAGAAATGATAGGGCACATCCACATGAGTGCCAGCATGGTTAGGAAATCTTAGTAACAGTGTATTGGCTGTATCACCCGATTCGATCGAGGATGCAGGCTCGAATTTCAAGTCATCAGCACCACCATATAAGGGCGTATCATTACCAAGCGCATGTGAGAGAAAAACGTAGTTGTATCTCAAGAGGTCGGATTCCTGGTTCTCATGATCGCGTCTGCAAAACTGAAATCAAATTCCTCATCAATATCGACTGCTTCAACCCTTTTCATTGGAAACATGTATGCACGTCTACCAATCCTGTTACTGCAGGCCATAAAGGAATGGCGGCTGAATATGTAAATACAGCTATTCTCCTCATAGGTAGGGGGTAACTCCTGGGTCTTTATCAATTTTCTTGGATCATGATTTATGGCTGTACCATCTGCATTGTACAAACGTTTTTTCACAGAATTGACTGTAAAAAGTGAGTCGTAATGACTATTATTATCAAAAAAAGTTTTTGTTGCTGCGTAGATTGTTTCCGGTGTCAGTAACGGATTTGTACTGTGTGTCTGCAAGAAATAATCACCTTCGGTGCGCCGCAAATCGTAGGCCATAATCTGGTTTGCTTCATCATTCTGGATACGCAGAAGATAATCTGGTCGCATATGGATTGTTACATTGAAATGATCTTGTGCATTTTGGGCTATTTCTGTGGAATCCGTATTAATAATGATCTCATCGACTACTCCACTACTGTTTAAAGCCTCAAGAATCCAATGGAACAATGGTTTACCACATAGTGGCCGCAAATTTTTCCCAGGAACACGTTCTGAACGCCCTTTCATAAACAGTAATGCTTTTACTCTGGGGACAGACAAACTAGTTTTTTAACCTGCTTATAAAGTTATTCTCATTAGCTATCTTCTCTGCAAAGAAAACCATATCATCTCCATAAGCAATAAATCGATAACCCTCAGAAATACGCAACTTTAGATTATCCTGGTCGGAATGGACAACATGATACCCACCGGGTTTATCTACTGTTTTCATAACCTGCTTAATCCTGGAGATGGCTTCGATAAATGACTTGTCATCCCATTGTCCTGGCACCCCCAATGAACCCGTTAGATCGTATGGCCCCACTATGAAACCATCTACTAAATCCTCTGAAAGTATATCCTCCAAATTTTCAACACCCTTGATGTGTTCAATCTGGGGGATGAGGATCGTTTCACGACTGGCCCATTTTTGATAACTGTCAAATCCAATCCCATAGTCTTGGGCACGACCCAACCCAACCCCCCTGCTGCCAATGCTTGGGTAGTAGACAGCGTCAATAGCCTTCCTAACATCTTCCAGCGAATTTACCTGAGGTACAATGATCCCATGGGCACCTGCATCCATCACTCGTTTAATCTGATATGCATCATACCCGCCTACTCTTACAAGTGGAACAGTACCATTACTTTCAATGACCTGTATTAACATGAGGCATTGCTCGTAATCGATAACAGTATGCTCCATATCGACAACTAGCCAATCAAAGCCGGCGCGAGCCATAATTTCACAAGTCTGAGTATTCCCGAATGAGAGCCAGGATCCGATGGTCAGTTCTCTATTCCGTAGTAATGTTTTTAGTGATATCCCTCGATTCATTCTGCAACCTCCTGAAAATATTGTTCCAACCACTGAGTAAATTCACTGTTGGGAGTTACACCATGTTTAAACATCCTACCAATACCCTGTGTAAGTATCAACTGGTAAGTCTTTCCAATATTTTTCTTGTCGCGGGAAAGAGCAACCTCATAATCATTGACCGGTATCTTCGGTAATGGGATTCCGGACCAGATTTTCTCTAGTTGTTGTTTTATACCCAACCGGAGATCTTGATTAATGAAACCGAATTTCGCAGAAATAAAATTTGACATGTCCATACCATAACTAACAGCAATACCATGCGGGATAGAATAATTTGTTAGCGATTCGATAGCATGACCGAATGAATGGCCATAATTAAGTAGTAGCCTTTCGCCGCGATCGAACTCGTCACGCTCAATGAAACCTTTCTTAATCTCAAGGTTTCGTTTAATCAAAGCTAAGAGTACCTTCTCATCCTCGAAAGCTTGCTCATAATTTTGCTTGTAGAAATCAAAGTCCTCTTCACTCGAAACAAGGTAGAAATGTAGCATTTCTCCCATTCCAGACTTAAAATCCTTTTCAGGAAGTGAACGCAGCAATTCTGGGATGATAAATATCTTGGTTGGGGGATAGAAATTGCCCAGTTGATTCTTATATGGACCAATATTAATGGATGTCTTGCCTCCTATGCAGCTATCTGCCTGAGCCAATAATGTGCTAGGACAGAAGATCCACTTAATACCGCGGAAAAGAATTGAGGCAATGAAAGCTGTTATATCTTGTGTTATCCCACCACCAACGGCCACCAGACGGTGGTTCCTCCGTAAGCCGTTCTCAATAGTTTTATTTATGAGCGGGCTAAGAGCTCTGTATTCTTTGAGCTCTTCACAAGCATCAATTTGGATGACCCGATATTCGACTAACTTATCTTTGATAATGTCCGGTAGGATTTTATATATCTGCTTATCAATGATAAACAAATCGTCTTTACTGAATTGATCCTTTAAGGTTTCATCCAAAGAGTCATTAAAAAATACTTCATAGGTACGGATGGAACTGTTTATTGATATACTAGACAATGGTAAAGCCTCCATCTGCGATAATATTCTGACCTGTTATATATTTATTAGCCTCGCTGCAGAGAAACAGGACTATCTTGGCCATATCCGCCGGTTGCGCAAACCGTTTCATTGGAATCTGATCCTCAAGCATCTTCATTTCGACCTCAGTGAGTGACCTTGCCGTTAAATCAGTCCTGGTAAAGCCCGGAGACAACACATTCACTAGAACACCTGAAGCTGCAAATTCAACTGCTGTAGCGCGTGTTAATCCAATTAATCCTGTTTTAGAAGTCGAATAGAGGGTGCGTCTGGACTTCGAAATCTGGCTCCATATTGAGGCAATGTTTACAATGCGGCCGTATCCTCTCATGGCCATTCCAGAGATAATTTGCTGAATGATCATGAAGGGGGCGGTCAGGTTGGTCATCATCAAGCGATGATAATCCTCGATACTATATTGATCAATCGGCTTGATTATATTAATACCCACATTGTTAATGCAGATGTCCACAGGTTCCAGGTCATTTAGTGATGCAAGAAAGGATTTAATTCCATCAAGAGTAGAGAAATTGCCTGTAAGCCACGTAATTCTTGGATTTCGATTCTCTTTATTAAGCTGTTGTATCTGCTCCGGTTGAGTCCCCGTAAGAATGACTTGGGCTCCCGAGCTTATGAATTCGTTTGCGATAGCCCGACCAATACCTCGTGTTGCTCCAGTTATAAGAGCGTTTCTATCTCGTAGATTGATATTCATGTGCTAATTCATATACCAAGATCAACAAATAAATTCTTCACTGCAGCAACTTCCATATCCCGCCGGCACTGAACCGAATATGTACTAATATGGGGTGTCAGCAAAACTTGATCGTAATCGCAGAGTGGACCGTCATAAGGTTCCTCAGGAAAGACATCCAACCATGCTGCAGCTACAATCTCCTGGTCAAGAGCTTTAATCAATGCATTCTCATCTATAAGGCCACCACGTGCAGAGTTAAGAATCACTACATCCTTTTTTACAAAACTAAATTCCCTCGAAGACAGTATTGCTTCACTACCGGCTGCATGAAGCGAAATGACATCCGCCTTTTCCAATCCCTCCGTCAGGTCAACTTGCCTTACTATTGGATCAGCCAGATCAGCCAGATATGGATCATACACAAGAATATCAGCTGTAAAAACCTTGAGGAGTTCCGCAACCCGCCCTCCAATGCGTCCATATCCTATCAGCAAGACACAAGAACCTTTCAGTCCCCTGCTTATATTTTTTTTCCATCGCTTATTGTGTAGCGCTGCATTGGCCGCGATAATGGAACGTTGGATAGTGAGGAGTGCGGCCAGCGTCATTTCTGCCACAGCATTAGTGGGGCCATCGGGTGTGTTTGAAATCTTAATGTTAGCCGCTTTAGCTGCCTCAATATCTATATTATCCATGCCAATTCCTACCCGTGCAATAGCCTTAAGTTGCGGGCTTTGGTGGAAAACATTATTATTAAGTGGTTCCAAACCAGCCAACAATCCATCTATCCCATTAAGGTGTGTAATGATCTCATTCTCCGTCATCTTTCGACCATATGGATTGTTAACGATCTCAATGTTTTTCTCCTTTAACAATGATAAGGCGCTTGTATCGGCAGATGCGAATGACGAAGTACTTATAGCTATTTTCATTTATTTACCTTTACTCACAGAGTATTCAGCTTTGCCAATTATTGAATCACAAACAGCTGCCAACCAAATCATATGCACATTCTCAATGATATTATAGGCTTTGCTATTTACCCATAGATTAAGGTCACCCGCTTGTTTTAAAGGATTATTAGGACTAAAACCCGATAACGATACAATTGTGAGGTTTTGGGTTTTAGCAAATTGGGCAGCCTTTACAACATTTCGTGAATTCCCACTTGAGCTAACAAGCATTACTATATCTCCTTCATCATGGTATAGTTCGATAGCTTTAACCATCCAGTTTTCATATCCACAATCATTTGATAGTGCTGTAATGAGATTTGCATCATTAAAATTTACTGTTCGAATTTCTGCATTCTTTGACAAATCAGTAGAAATGTGGCTTGCAATAGACGCACTAGCCCCATTTCCCATAACCATGACCTTCTTCCCCTCTTCACGTGTTTGTTCAAGCAAATGTTTTAATTTGACCAACTGTTCGTTTATCGTTTCATCAAATAATACTTGCTGATATAGCAAGAAATATTCATTAAACCACGCTTGGTTCATTTAGACTCCATTCATGTATGTAAGATCTATCAATTTCATAATTTCTAAGGCATCTCTCGAGTTTCCAATTGTGATATCAGTATTGTTATTAATGGCATCAAAAAAATGATCAATCTCTGATTCCCAAGATGAATCTGTCGCAAAAGTGAAGTGTTCCTCATCCTTCCAAGAAGCAGCTGGGGCAGTCGTCCTGTTCTTGGCAATAGATAAAATCTCATCTCCATATGTACCAGACGATGTCTTTAGACCATTTAATACCATATAACCATTCTCTAGAAATACTTCTAGGGAGAATAAATGCCTCCATTGCGTCATTGTTGAGTGTAGTGATGCAACAACACCCGTTTTTGAGTTTTTATATATAGCGAAGACATTATCTTCAATATCCAAGTTCCAGTAAAGATTGGATACTTCCGATTTCACTTGATCAAAACCACCGCCAAGCAGTTGAAATAAATCCAACATATGTATACCTTGATCTAAGAGAATACCTCCGCCCGCAAGACTCCTTTTTGCTCGCCAAGTATTGAAAAAGGTTGAGTCAACACTCTTGCCATATCGACCCCGCAACCAAAGGACCTTGCCATACTCTCCAGCGTTAATGAGTTCCTTCATTTTTTTTATACTTTCATGATGGCGGTGGTTAAAACCATACATCAATTTTTTCCGGGATCTCTTTTCGTGTTTTACTATCTCTTCCACCTCCTGACTATTAAAAGCAGGTGGTTTCTCACAAAAAACATGTTTCCCAGCATTTAGGGCCATTATAGTAAAAAACCTATTTAGGTAATTAGGCGTACAAATGAAAACCGCATCTATCTCAGGATCATTAATTATTTCATTGATGTTACCCATAACTCTGTAATCACTGTTACTCAATGAAGCGTTTTCATCAAAAACAGCTTTAATTGATGCTTTGGGGGATGATTCTATTATATTAGCTCTAATCTGGCCCATTTTACCATACCCCAAGATACCCACATTAATTATTCTATTGTGAATCTTCTTATTACAACTCTGATTGCTCATATGATATCCTATGGAACAAAGGAAGATTTATTTTCTATTGCCGACACAATAAATTTTATTCTTTCGTCGGCAACAAATTCATCAATTGAATCAACTTTAAATGAAATTACGTTATTTATATTTTTTATTGATTTAATAAAAGGAAATGATATTGAATAGCGTTCGAAAATAAGATATGCATATCGTTTCGATAATAATTTTAGATTATTCACATTCATTTCCCCTGGTATGAAATTTTCCAAAACCGAAAAATATTCACTCTGATTATTAACATCAATGGTGAAACCTTTATTTCTGAAGTACACATCAGAAACAACGACACAAGGTTTCCCAAGTAAAGGCAACTCCAAGCCCGGAGTAGATGTATGAACCAAACCTAAGTCTGTAATATTATAAATTGACCAGCTATTAACCTTTTCATGAGGTTTGATTATTCTAATATTATCAGGGATGGTAGCAAATCTTTTATCGATAATCTTTGAAAAAGGCTGTTTGGTGCCAATAACTTGCTCAGCTGGGTGTATTTTTATTATCAACTGTTTTTCTGGATGCTGGGAGAACCACTGTATCGTTTTATATACCCAATCTATTGGGTTAGCAAACACCAATTCTTTTTGAGCACTCGCTGCATCCCACAACACATTTGTAAATAATGAGAAAACTGGTTTTTTCGGGTTTATATTAAACCTTCTTAATGTTTTTTCTCTGTTTTCAAAATTTCCAAAGTTATATATCATCACGTCATTTACATGATTAACTCTCGATTTGAGATAATTGTCAATTTTTAATTCTTCTCTTGGAAGTAATTCGGTACTCTTAACTTTATCCCATTCATAGTCAACATCCCACACGTCAGAAGCCTTCTTCCAGTTTAGTTTTATTGTATCTTTCTTTTTTGTTTCTGCATAAGTTACAACAGGAATGTCATAATCATTTAGAATCTCCCTTGCAGGACCCCATGTAGAGTAAATCCCATGACTCATAATTACTCGATCGGGCTTCATTTCCGCGATTTTTTCTCCAAGCCTAGCTGTCATATGGATAGATTTTCCCACAAGTTCTTTCTTAAATACTAGATCGTTTAATGTGCTATCTAGTACACCAACTCGATAATGCTTTAACAATGATGATTCAAGAATATGCTCAAACCTAGCTATGTCTATCTTATCTTTGTTTTTAATCAATTCAGATAGAAGCAATACTTCAAAACCAAGTGTTTTTAAATATTTTTTACCATATGCAAAGTCTTTTGCAGATACTATTGCCCATTCCTTCTCCTTGCCAATATGGTGATGCTCATTTATCGGTAATTTCTGATCATCAAGGACAAATCTTATTCGATGTCCTTTTTTTCTTAAGGCAATTCCTAACAATATTTCAATATTTATAGTAAAATAATGACCTCCTAGCATGGTTAACATGATAATATCTAGAGGCTTACAATGATTGTGTATATATGCTGTATTATCGACAAGTTTTTTTGCTTGGGCTAATACAGTAAAAACCCCAAATATCTGTCCAAGCTTTGACCAGCGAACACCACACTTATTCATTATTCTTGCGACAATAGGATAACAATGTAGTTTTATTAAATATCGATACGGTAATTTTGCTACCAAGCTGTCCATCCCCCGTCTACAATTAAATTAGCACCCGTCATATAGCTAGAGGCAGCGCTCATAAGAAATATAA
>CAZDWF010000103.1:0-12789 GCA_964508895.1 uncultured Bacteroidales bacterium | reverse complement strand
CTGTCCTTTTTCATCACCACCCGGTTTAAATAATTTAATCAGCCCGCTTTTAAGAAAAGATGGTATCATTAAAATTTTTGGGAAATATATTGAAATTATTGATAAACAAAAACTTAAGCAAATTTCCGAGTTTGGATAATCTTCTTTTAACCACAGGCATCATTAATAAGCCAGGTATTGATATTTTTAGGTAATAAAAAATTTTAACCCAAATGAAAAAAACACTATTCCTTATTGTAATTTTCATCGCAATAGCAAGTTTTTCAATGTCACAAGGAGGTAGAATCCCAGCAAAAAACCATATTGGAATTGGTATGCATTTAAACAATTTCCACAATGATTTTGGTATTGGAATAAATGTTACAAGTCCATATTTCTACAGGGGAGCAACTGCTTTCAGAGTTCATGCTAATTATATGTGGCTTGAGCATATTGAAATTAATGGAGTTAACACTGCATGGTCACCCTATTACAGCTTTCAGTTTGGCACTATTGGAGCAGCAGCAATAATTGCAAACTTCCTGCGATTATATGGTGAAGGCGGACTGGTACTTTTATTGCCAAACAGTGAATTTTCATCAAACAACATCGAAATAGGAGGCTACGGAGTTTTCGGTTTTGAGTTCTTCATGAGCCAAAGCCCTCAATCATTTGTTTCCTACTTTATTGAACTAGGCGGAATGGGCACTAGTGCCAAAGCAGATAAGCTTCCTGGAAAACCTGTTTATTCGAATGGGTTTTGTGCGAGTGTGGGATGTAGATTTTACCTTTAAAAGATGAAAGATCAAATTAATTTCCAATATCAAAATAGAGCTTAAAAGGGACAACATAAACCAGCAATGGTGATATCAGATTTATTTTATTTGATCTTCTCTAAAAAATCCTGTGGGATCCTTGCAACACGTCCGCTCTCATAATTAAATGCAAGTATTTTTGTTGATCCATTGACAACCTCTTTCTGATCACTTTCTCTTATAAATTTATAATTTAATATAAAAGAAGCGGTTGTTATATCAGAAATCTCAACGCTGGCCAGAAGCATGTCATGTAAGAATATTTCTTTAAGGTAATATATATGAGCCTCTGTCATGATAATTCCAATACCATCACCAAGACTTTTCTCTGAATATCCGAGCATTTCCAGGAAACGGATACGCGCATCCTGGAATAATAGTAAAGCCTTGTCATTACCCATATGTCCGCCGTAATTAATATCTCCGACACGTATGGTGAATGAGGTGAAATTTTGAAGTGATAGCATAATGTGAGTTTTTGCAAAGATAGGAAAAGATATAAGTCGCCAGTCGCCAGTCGCCAGTCACCAGTCGCCAGTCGCCAGTCACTTAATCATATAACTTTATAAACTCATAGGTATTTCCTGACCAATCCAGAAATTTCAGAAAATCCTTCCTGGCAATTACAATACTGGCAGTATTAATATTCGGATGGAAACTGATCTTTTCAGCATTCTTCAGGCTTTCATCAATAAACAGATGCACATGATCTTCCTTATCATTTATCAGTCCGAAAAGTGAAACAGAACCCGGTTCAATGCCTAAGTATTTCATCATTCGTTTAGGAGAAGCAAATGATAATTTTCCCTGTTTGAGTCTTTTCTCAAGATCGTGGATATCAAGTTGATAGCGATAGTCACTGATCACCAGGTAATGCCGGTTTCCTTTATGATTTCTGAAAAAGATATTCTTACAATGGGCAGAATCAATATCTTTCCAGTATTTGAGGGCTTCCTCTACTGTGGGGCCGGGAGGATGTTCGTGGTACTCAAATTCAACTCCTAATTCCTTAAATATTTTGTACAATTCGGGATCTCCTACCATGGTATGCAAAGGTATAAAAAAAACATGTCAGGTCTTTGCAGACCTGACAGCTTACCTATTTAAGCATAACTATTTTTCTGCTAATAACCTTGTTATCTATTGAAATTTTGTAATAGTAGACTCCTGCATGTAATTTATGACCAGCATTACTAGTCCCCTCCCAGTGAAATAAATGATCTCCTTTATTCATTTTCTCATTCGTTATAATCTTACAAACTATTTTATTGTTTAAATCAAATACATCAATATTAACAATTGATGTTTCCACTATATTTAATTCAACATTTGTAACATTCCTGAATGGATTTGGATAAATCTTAACAATTTCTGCCGTATTCTCAAGCTGCTCATTAATTCCTACAAGAATTTCATCACCACCACTGCCGTGAGCACCATGCTGGTAACCTCCTGACAAATACTGTGCATTTGATAAAAAAGGTGTGAAAGCAAATATTATTGCAAAAGTTGTTATGATTGATATTGATTTAAGTTTCATAATATATTCTCCTTATTTTTCAATGAATGAAAGTAATTATCGTACAAGTATAGTTACAGTAGAATTACATGATTTCCCTTTTGGTGTTGTATAGGTTACAGTTGCTTTATAAGCACCATCTCTTTGCGACAGGAAAACCCCTACTCCGGATGTTGGCTTGCCGCTTCCATATCCAAAACCAGATTTTGGTGTTGTGAATTTCCATTTATAGGTTCCTCCTCCTGGATTGCCTATTCCTTTTAACCTTAATACTTTGCTTGATCTAATATGAATAGCATCATCACCTCTCAGGCCAAAACCGTAAGTTCTGCCTCTCATAAAGGAACCACTTTGTGCAACAATAGAAACCTCGCATTTATCAGGCTTATTTCCCCACATTCCCCATTTTTTTAGTTTTTTGATTGCCCATTGAATAGAATGTAAGGGCTTGTATTGGGGAAATTTAATTTTTATATTGATTTGGGGCAAAATAAAAGTTTTAACAGGGTTAGGTGCTCTTGCAAATAATATGTTAGGCTGATAATTCATGGTCAGACTTGTATAACTAACAGGGTCTATATATCCTGAATTAATACTATATAAATCAGTTTCCATATCCAGATGCATACCCTTGTACCAGATGTCACCATTAAGGAACCACCCACCCAGTTCTTTAACATTTCCAAATTCATCATAAATAACATTTCCGGTTATAGCTGATTTATTATCTGAAGCCAGGGTTACACTTTCTTCTTTGAGAAATTCACCTTCACCACAACCCACACAATCATTATCGTTAATTCCAAGTTCATTATCATAATGATAATATGAAATCAGTTCACCTGCTTCAGTTGCCATACTGATTCCCGGGTTTAATTTATAATACAGGTTGCCAATCTCATCCAATTCTTCCAGGACTGAATTTCCATGGTAGACCAAATATTTATGATAACCATTTTCATTAATATGAAATCTGTTTCCATTGGGCAAATAACTGTAATAGATATCTGATGTTGGCGTAATCATATTTATTAAATTATTCTCATAATCATAGTGATAAGAAAACAATTCAGGCCCTGATTCACGTAAGATTCTATTGCCATTATTATCATATTGATAATAGGTTTCTCCTTCCGTTACAAGCCTGTTATTGACATCGTATAAGTACTCTGTTACATTTCCATTGTGAACCTTCACCATTCTGTTTCCTACACCATCGTAAGAATATTGTGATAAATCGCCTGTATTCATGTCATCAACCTCAACAATACGGTTCATTTCATCATAAGTTGTATAGATGCCATCTCCAAAAAGGTTTATTTCTGACAATCTGTTTCCCACAGCATCGTATGTATATACAAAACCCTGTACAAATGTGCCCTTAGAATCATTGGTTTGCAGATCTATTAGTCTGTTTAAAGGATCGTATTCATATAAAGAAGTGAATGTATTAGGGTATAGGATATCAAGAAGATTGCCAACATTATCATATGTAAAGGATGTAATTCCCCCTATTTGATCAGTAGTTGATATTTTTCTATTCAATGCATCATAATCATATATTATAGATCCTGATTTTGTGTTTATGGTCTCTAAATTGCCAATTGGATCATAAGAATAATCTACTGCTCTTGAGAAATTCGGAAATGTAAATTCCACTCCCAGTTCTCTACCGGCGTAGTCATAGTTCACCTCGATTAATATTGTTTCCATTGCAACCTGGTTCATGCTGGTAACATTACCGTTCGCATTATATTCAAAAGTGCTTGTACTTCCATCCTGGAAAGTTTTGTTAATTAGTCTGTTCAATTCATCATAAGTATAATTTGTTGTATTACCATTAAAATCAACAATGGATATCACATTTCCTGCAGCATCATAATCGTATGTACTAAAAGTACCATCTGCCTGGGTAAACTTTGTAAGATGGTTCACTGCATCATATTCATAGCTTGAGGAATTTCCATTGTTATCGGTAATACCGGTCATATTCCCTACCGGGTTATAGACCATATTTACTTCACTTAACATAGGATCCATGATGGTTATCAGATCATGCTTGTCGTTATATTCAAAATAAATTGTTGCCCCATTGGCATTGGTTTCAGAAATCAAATTCCCTGCTTTGTCATATGTGTTCTGGGTAACACCTCCCAAAGGATCTGTGCTTGATATCAGACGGTTCAGCTCATCATAAGTATATGTTGTGGTATTCCCGTTTTTATCAGTTTCGGAAGTTACATTCCCATTTTCGTCATAGCTTATAATATATTCATTCCCAAAAGGATCAATAGTGCTTATCAATCTATTCATAGCATCGTAGGTGTAATTTGTTTGATTGCCGTTAGGATCATGGACAGAGAGTTGATTGCCAACAATGTCATATGAAAAGCTGGTGCTGTTACCACCATGATCCGTTATTATACCAAGATCTCCATAATCATTGTATTGATAATCTGTAGCAAAACCACCATAATCCACATAATTAATTAAAGAGCCATTATAACTGCTGTATGTATTTGTAATTTGATTACCTAAAGGATCCTGTATAGTTATTAGATTTCCATTTTTATCATAGGTATAGGATGTTACATTCCCATTAGCATCAGTAATTGTGGCTGGGAGATTCCATTGTGGATCATAGGTATACGTAATTGTATTGCCATTTGCATCAGTTTCCGCAACAAGATTACCCATCACATCATAAACATATGTAGTCATATTTCCGTTCTCATCAATAAGGGCGGTAAGATTGTTTTTATCATCCCATGCAAATCCCACATTAGTACCGGGATCATAGAAAACATTTGCAACGCGCCCTTCATTATCAAATTCATAAGTAGTATTTAAACTTCCTGCAGACAAATGCAATGTTGCTGTTGTTGTGTGATTTATGGTATCATAATACAGGGTTTTAAATGATTCATCACTTGGCATTGTAAACCCGTCTACTGCCCCTTTTTCGTTGTATGTAATTTCAACATAATTATTCCTGGGATCGGTAATACCTATAATATTACCACGAGGTCCATAATCATAATATGTATAATTTCCCATAGGATCTCCCAGATCGGTCATATTCCCTTCAGCGTCATAATCAAGGCTAATGGTTCTGATTGGATTTGTATTAGGATCAGAAATCTCTTCAAGGCGATTGTCTACCCATGAAAGAAAGATATCTCTTCCTGAAGCATCATGTATTTTGCTCGGATATCCTGAAGTATAGTCGATTGTGTTGGTATTCCCATTCCGATCTTCTATTTTAGTAAGTTTGGCGTGAGAAGCATCATCGAAATAATATTTCATGCCATATTTTGTTTGCAGTATGAACTTATCGCTAGCATATTCATACAGAGTATCGTAAACTCCTTTTGGAGAGGAATAATAACTCCCGTTCCATGTATACAGGAATTTCTGGCCATCCGGTTTATCGATTATGATATCATCGCCTGAAGATCTATACAGCATATTATAGGAAAAGCTCCAACCGTTACCATAACCCCAATCGTGTTCTGTTCTTCCACTATTATAGAAGAATGAAATATCGAGAGCTAAGCCAATACCTGGAGTAATGAAAATATTATTCTCATAATAGAAATTTCCTGTAAAAGTATTTACATACATTCCATTCCATGGTCCGGCTTCGTTTGGTTTTGTAAGTTGAGAATAAGCAGGTCGGTAAGTGACAATAATCAAAGATAATATCATCAAAATCATTAAAATAATATTACCGGATTTCTGGTTGTAATATTTATCTTTCATATTAAAAGATTTAGGTTAATAATGAAATTTAATTATAAGAAAATAAGCATGACTGATTCACTGATAGTTTATGCGCTTATTAATATCAGGCAGGAAGGATTTATAGTTTTATTAGCTATTGAGTAAATGCAAGGATGTTATTAAATAAGTTTATCAATAAGCATAATCAAATATAAATATACGATTTATGGTTTATGAAATCAAGACAGGGTGAAAATTATAAAGTTGTCAGCTTGCAATTATTTTATACTATCCAGTAGCTTCTCTGCTCTGGATCTGTATTTGCTACTTTTAAAAATGATAGAATTCAATAATGTTTCGCACTCTTTATCATATCCACCACTTCTCATTTCAAGCAATCTGGAAGTATATTTTAATGATCTTTTATAATCATTAATTTCGTAATAATTCAAAGCTAATTCATATAATACCTTTTCGTTTCTCTTATCATATTTAAGTAATCCTTGTAAATATTCAATGGCTTTATCATACTGTTTTAGATTATTATAGATTGCAGCACTATCAATTTTAGATGTTCCTGACAGAGTATGATCCTGACCTTTTGAGCTGTTGGATTTTGAAAAAACCTTCCGTGATTTTTGTCCTGCAATCTCCTGAATTACAATCGCCTTTTTTTCATTCTTATCTCCAAGAACAGCGCCTTCAATCTCCTCTCCCACACCTGCTCCTTCAGCTTCAAATGCAACTATATCATTTTCCAGGTCAAGCTCATGAATTAATTCCTCCTCTTCAACAATTTCTTCAGCATTTATATCATCTTCCACATTTGTAGCAGGCTGAGTTTTATAAGTCTCCTTTGGCTCATGCTTTTCTGTAACTGTATTTTCAGGAGAGGTTTTATCTTCCATAGACTGGCTTATCATTTCTCTTGTTCCATTGTCAGATAAATAATCCACAAGGAAAATTGTGCCCGTAACAATAAATATAACAGCAATAGCAGCAGCTAACTGAAAGGCCGGCCTGATTCTTAGCCTCCTTCCATCTGAAACACCCAGTTCCTGTTGAATGCTATCAACAATACCTTCCAGTTTCCTCCTATCTTTCATACTTGCAAGCCCTTCAAGTTCATCTGTACACAGAATACAATCAATAAGATGTTCCTCTACAATACGCTTTTCTTCATTACTTAATTTATCATTTAAGTAATCCTGAAGCACTTTTTGTGAGAGGCAATCTGATCCTGCAAATATGTTCTTCTTTTTATTCATTTATTCAATATGATCTTTAAGTTCCTTTTACCATTTTGTATATAGCTTTTTACCTGTTTCAGCTCATATCCTGTTTCATCAGCAACTTCTTCATATGATCTTTCTTTAAGATAAAAAAGTTCAATGCAGATTCGCTGTTCTTTCTTCAAAGATAATATTGCATCGTCTAATTTCTGCAAATTCAACTCTTTATCTTCTCTATCAGTTAGATGCTGATCCTGATCATAATCCACAAACTCCCTTATGGATTTTTCAACAGTAATAGTATCCTTTTCGCTCCTGATCTTCATCAGACAGGAATTCCTGGTGACAGAATGAAGCCAGGATTTAAAATTTCTGATCTCATGTTTTCCCAGCTCGTTGATCAACTTTTCAAATATCTGCATTGACATATCCTTTGCTGATTCCTCATCCTTAAGATATTTCATGGATACAAGAAACACAAAACGTGTATAACGCCTGAATAATTCGCCTACATAATCACGATTTCCTGTATCCTGAAATTTATGGACAAGCTCCAGGTCTCCAAAGTTTTTTATGTTTCTCCTGCTAAACAAAACGAATAGAATAATTCCTGAATTTCAAACCAAATACTCTGCCAGTTTTAACAAGATAAAAAAAAATTACCAGGATTTGTGGAAATAGCCTTTTAAATGCATCAACAGGGAAAATAATTTAATCATTTAATACTTAGTGAAATGAAAACAATAATCAATTCTAAAAGGCAATTGACAATACTTAGTCTTACAATAATCTTATCACTTTTGAGCATGTCTTTTTCTGATAGCGCTTCTCAAAATCATTATCCTGCCTATATGTATTCTGAATCAGGGATATTAAAGGGTAAAGTCATTGATGCAAACACAAAAGATGCTGTTGAAAACGCATTGGTTATTTTATATCATGACAACACAAAATTACTGACCATACATACCTCTGTGGATGGAATCTTTTCATTCGATGGGTTACCTGCCAATGTATATACCATTATTATTAAAAAGGATAATTACTTTGAAATTAAAAAATCAAACATAATTATAGAAATAGATAAAACCACTGAACTCATCCTGGAAATATCTATTGATGAATCAGCTATTATTGAGCAGCCTATTGATATTGAAGAGGAAAATGATTATGATTCAAAAGATGGGAAAGGTTTTATTTATTCACTCTTCCAAAATCGTTCTTTTGCTAAAACAGCTATGGGTTCTTCCATGCAGCAATCTTTTGCAGCAGATCCCGACTATATTGAATACAATACTGAATCATATGACCTCATCAATGAAAACATATTCAAGGAGGTTGTTAGCAATCCTTTGTCCACATTCTCTATTGATGTCGACAGGGCATCCTATTCCAACGTACGCCGCTTCCTGAATAATAACACTATGCCTTACCAGGATGCTGTGAGAATTGAGGAGCTCGTCAATTATTTTGACTACGACTACCCTCAGCCCGAAAATGGTGATCCCTTCTCCGTAAATATGGAGATTGGTGAATGCCCCTGGAGTGCCAAACACCAACTCCTTATGATAGGATTACAGGGCGAAGATGTTTCCAAAGAGGATATCCCTGCAGGAAATCTTGTTTTTCTTATTGATGTTTCAGGGTCTATGGGATCGCCAAATAAGCTTCCTTTATTAGTGCAATCCTTTAAGCTTCTTACGAAAAATCTCAGGAATGACGACCGTGTGGCTATTGTTGTTTATGCAGGGGCTGCAGGATGTGTGCTGGAATCGACTCCTGGAAGCGAAAAGGCTAAGATCATTGCTGCACTGGATTTACTTGAGTCGGGTGGCTCGACAGCAGGAGGAGAAGGTATTAGGCTGGCTTATAAAATTGCAAAGGAGAATTTTATCCCGGGAGGGAATAACAGGGTAATACTTGCTACCGATGGTGATTTCAATGTGGGGGCAAGCTCTGATTCGGAAATGACACGCCTGATTGAAAAGAAAAGGGACGAAGGTGTTTCCCTTTCCGTATTAGGTTTCGGAATGGGTAATTATAAAGATTCTAAAATGGAACAGATCTCCAATGCAGGAAACGGTAATTATGCTTATATCGATAATATTATGGAAGCTAAAAAGGTCTTTGGAGAAGAACTCTGGGGGACACTTTATACTATCGCAAAAGATGTAAAAATACAGGTGGAATTCAATCCCGGGAAAGTAAAGGCATACCGACTGATTGGCTATGAAAACCGCATCCTGAATAATGAGGATTTCAATGACGATAGAAAAGATGCAGGAGATATCGGCTGTGGTCATACGGTAACTGCCCTTTATGAGATCATTCCCGCAGGATCAGAAGAAGATGTATCCAATGTTGACCCTCTTGAATATCAAAACAATCAGACAGTTAAAAGCAAGAACCTGTTAACACTTAAGCTCAGGTATAAAAACCCTGATGAGAGCGAAAGCAAGCTCATTCTGAAAAAGGTAACTGCAAAAGACATTCAGAAGATCATGTCCTCAGAAAACTTCAGGTTTGCTGCTTCTGTGGCGGAGTTTGGAATGTTACTAAGAGGTAGTGAGTTCAAATCTTCATCAAGCTATGATCACGCCCTGGACCTTGCAAAAAACAGTGTAGGAGAAGATGAATATGGATACAGGAAGGAATTTGTGAAGATGGTGGAGACAGCCAGTTTACTTAGTGAATAAAATTACAGTTAGCATTTCCCCTCCCTGCTTGTAGGGAGGGCTAGGGTGGGTTTAAAACAAATTCCTGTATTTATAGGGAGTGGTCCCAAAAGATTTTCGAAAATTTTTTATAAAATGATTGCTGTCAGCAAAACCCGTCATAATGGCAATATCAGCAATGGGAGAATCCGTTTCCAATAATAATCTAACCGATTTCTTCAAACGCGATTGCATCAAATACTTTAGTGGAGATATGCCAACGGCACGTAAAAAAACCCTTTGAAAATTTCTTTCTGACATATAGGCTTTTTCAGCCAGATCTTTAATATAGATCTTCTCATTTAATTTCATCTCAAGTTCTTCAACAATATTGGCAATTCTCATTAATGACTTGGCTTCTTTTGTATCAATCTTACCGTAATAACGTGACAATACAATGATCAATTCCTGTAGCAGATTACTCAGAATAACATCAAATCCTTCCATCTTTGAGTTCTGCTCATGAAACATAGCATTGAGTATCATTTCAACCTGCGACATTTCCGGAGGATTCAAGCTTAAGCTATTTTTGAAATGATAACTGTCTCGATACTTCGGTTCCAGAACAAATAAGGCTTTATAACTATCGAGATGCTTGATCTTGTCAGGCACTAACAATGGGTTCCTGCTTTCATCATACATTACATTGATAATCTCCAGCTGGCTGGCATCCTTGAAATAATGCTTTTGATTTCCCTGAAGCACAAAAATATCACCGGAACCTACATTGTATTCATGTCCCTCCACAATCTGAATCCCTCTTCCTTTGAGTATCAAAACAATCTCAATAAAATCATGTATATGCTCAACTTCAGTAAGATCAAATTCATGAGTAATTTGCTTGCTATTCTCTATTTTACAGATATTGATCGGGCAATCGCTTATTGAAAAATAATTATTACCCAGGGCTTTAATACTCATAAGAGATATTTGTCCGAAATATACTATTATTTGGCTGAATAATCAAACGCAAAAAGTCTTTTTTGATTTACTTTTATTGCTGTATATCTATTAATTACAATTAACAATAAATCAAACAACTAAGAAAATGAAGAAATTGCTAATCATTATCGTAGTACTTTTCTTACAGTTTCAGCTTTTCTCACAGACAATTGTAAGTACATCACCGGAAGATAAAAACGCTATTTTCGAGGAATTCACAGGAGAAAATTGTGGATTTTGCCCATACGGACATAAGGCCGTTGAAGAATTCATTCAACTTAATCCAAACGATGCCTTTGCAATAGCAATGCACCAGGGTGCCTTTGCTGTTCCTGAACCCTGGCAACCAGATTATCAAACAACTTACGGTGATGAACTTGGTGCATATTTCGGACCTGTTGGATGGCCACAGGCACTTATAAACAGAACCGATTTCGGAGATGGATATTTATACTTTTATCCCGACTGGCAATCAAAAGCATCGATAATTTTAACAGAGAGTGCATATGTAAATATTGCTTGCGAAGCCGACATCGATGTTCAAACCCGTGAAATGACAGTGCATGTAGAAACCTATTATACTGCCAGCAGTCCGTTCTCAACAAATAAGATAAATGTTGCATTGAATCAAAACAATGTGAAAGGTCCTCAATACAGCAGCTGGTTTAATCCTGATATGATCACGCCAGATGGTCAATACCTACACCAGCATATGCTCAGGGAATATTTGACAGGAACATGGGGCGAAGATATTAATACTACTACTGCTGGAAGTTTTATTGATAATTACTATAATTATACCATTCCTGCCGATCTTAAAGACGTTCCACTCTGGTTAGGCAACCTGGAAATTGTATCCTATATCAGTGAAAGCCAGACAGAAATTATCAACGTTCATGGTTGCATTCCAGCATTAACAAATTTCGAGTATGCCTACGATGCCGGCATCTTTGAACTGGATATTCCTGCAGCATCCTGCTCCAATGTATATTCACTTATAACCGCCTGGAACAATGGCTCCGAAGATATCCACTCAATAGATTTTGAGGTTATTATCAACGGTGTGCCATCTTTGACGTATTCCTGGAGTGGAGATACGCTTAAGCCTTTTACAGCTGTTGAAATTGAAATTCCAAATGCAGATTATTCCAGCACCCCCACCAATATCTACGAAATAAACATCACTGCAGTAAACGGACAAAATGATGAGAATCCCGATAACAACCATGCACAATCAGACTTTGATAATGCAGGCGAATTTGAAATTCCTGTAATATTGAATCTGAATTTGGGAGGTGTTGCTTTTGGAACATCCTGGAGACTCCTTGATGATCAGAATAATGTTATTCAGCAAGGTGATGGATATGAAAATAACTCTGTTCATACTATCGAACTTGATGCCGATGCAGGATGCTACAAATTTATTATGATGGATAGCGATGGTTTCTTTTATGGAAATTATTCCCTGACCGATGGTAATGGAACAGTAATCGTTCAAAATGATCAGTTTGGCAATAAAGAAGTAACTGCTTTTACATTGCCTATCTACCAACCTGTTGCAGAGATATCATCCAATACTTCAATCATATGTAATGGGGGAACCGTCGAATTCTACGATGCCTCTCTGGGAGGACCCTCATCATGGGACTGGACCTTTGAAGGGGGTGATCCACCCACAAGTAATGAAAAAAATCCACTTGTAAACTATATAAATCCTGGCGATTATGATGTTAGTCTTACAGTTTCAAATGCTCTCGGAACAGATCAGATTACCATTCAGGATTATATTACCGTTTCCTCAATGGCATATGGGAACCTGGCCCTGGACTTTGACGGTTTGAACGATTATGTTGAACTCTCTGATG
>CAZDWF010000102.1:0-12826 GCA_964508895.1 uncultured Bacteroidales bacterium | reverse complement strand
CTTGATTTACTATATAATCCATTACGATATTTGTTTGTCTTGGATTAACAGAAAAGCAACCATACCCTTTTTGCCAATAGAATTTTTTGTATTCCTCTCCTTTTGTTTTAATCCATTTTGAGGAATGAGTTTTTAATTTTTCTATTAATTTCATTAATGCAATTTTTCTGGAAAGAATACACAAAATATGAATATGATCCCGATAACCTCCCACTCTTAAAGGATTGCATTCTAAATTCTTACATATTCCGCCAAGATAATTAAATAGATCTTCTTTTATATGATTGTCTATTAAAGGTTGTCTGTATTTTGTACTGAAGGTTATGTGTATGTAGTTTTTTACTAATGATTGAGGCATTATCTTGTCATTTATGATTACGCACTTTTGGCGTTTTAAATACTTGTATTACTATATACCATTCAACGCAATAAGTTCCTGCTAAATAAGTAAAAAAACTATAGATAAATGCGCAAACCCAAGCATACCAATAAGCACAGACAATTTTGTAATAATAAAGAATTGTAAAATTTCTCGCATTCCCTTACCACTTTCATTAAACTTTTCACAAAAAAATTTGTTTATTATTCAAATTTCGTACATTTGCAAGCTTCAATGTGGATGGATTTGGCTGATTGCAACCACAATAAAAAATTGCTAAAACAGTAATTGCCTGCCAAATCATTCCATTGAACGTATTAAAATAAACTTTTAACTTAAGGAAATTAGCTTTCCTCATACCCGTCACGCGTCACGCGTTACGCGTCACGAAAAGATTAATTTCCTAACTAAAAATTATATACAATGAGTTATTTATTTACATCAGAATCAGTAAGTGAAGGGCATCCTGACAAGGTTGCCGATCAAATTTCCGATGCATTATTGGATGAATTTCTACGTTGGGATCCAAATTCGAAAGTAGCATGCGAAACACTTGTTACTACAGGATTAACAGTTTGTAGCGGAGAAGTTAGAACAGAAGGTTATGTCTATATTGACGAGGTAGCCAGGAATATTATCAGAAAAATTGGATACACTAAAGCTGAGTATCGCTACGATGCGGATTCATGCGGAGTGATCTCCACTATACATGAACAATCAAAGGATATACGACAGGGTGTGGATCGTGAAAAGAAAGAAGACCAGGGTGCCGGTGACCAGGGAATGATGTTTGGCTACGCTACTAATGAAATGGACAACTTTATGCCGATGCCCATCGAATTAGCGCATATCCTTTTACAGGAACTGGCAGAGATCAGACGAGAAGGCAAGGAGATGACTTATCTTCGTCCTGACTCAAAATCACAGGTTACTATAGAGTATGGCGATGATAATAAGCCGGTAAGAATAGATACAATTGTTGTGTCAACACAGCATGATGAGTTTGATAGTGATGAGAAAATGGCACAAAAGATCTATGATGATGTCAAAAATATCCTGATACCAAGAGCCGTAAAAACACTTCCTGAGAGAATTCAGAAACTATTCAAAGATGATTTCAAGCTTTTTGTTAACCCAACAGGAAAGTTTGTAATAGGTGGTCCTTATGGTGATACAGGACTAACAGGAAGAAAAATAATTGTTGATACATACGGAGGCAAAGGAGCTCATGGTGGTGGTGCTTTCTCAGGAAAAGATGCATCTAAAGTTGACAGATCAGCGGCCTATGCAATGCGCCATATTGCTAAGAATCTTGTAGCAGCAAGTATTGCCGATGAGGTACTTGTGCAGGTTGCATATGCCATCGGTGTTGCTGATCCGGTTGGATTATTTGTAAATACTTACGGTACATGCAAAGCAAAAAATGAAAAAGGAGAAATTCTTAGCGATGGTGAAGTGGCTGAAAAACTTAAAAAGATATTTGACCTGAGACCATTTGCAATCATTGAAAGGTATGGATTACAAAATCCAATTTTTGTTCCTACCGGAACTTACGGACATTTTGGAAGAGATCATTATAAAAAAGAAGTTGAAGTTTATTATAAAAACGGTGAAACAAGGACAGAAGTCGTTGATGGCAAAGAGAAATACTTCAGGGAAGCAGAATTTTTCGGATGGGAAAAACTTGATTTTATAGATAAACTTAAGGAAGCGTTTTTATAATAAGCAATTCTCACAGAATGTAATAGTTCTCACAGATAAAACACAAATAAAAATAATTGAAATTATTAGTGATTGACAGTGATTTGTTTAGATTTATTGTATTCTCTGCGCCTTTGCGCCTCTGCGGTTTTTTCTTAAATCTGTGAGAACCAAAAAGAATTCCATGAGCAAAATTAAAAAAATATTACAATCACGAATCCTTGTCCTCGATGGTGCTATGGGCACTATGATCCAGCGATACGGACTTAAAGAACATGATTTTCGTGGTGAAAGATTTGCTCATTGGAAACAGGATGTGCAGGGAAATAATGATCTTTTGAGCTTGACTCGTCCGGATATCATTGCTGAGATCCACAGGGAATATCTTGAAGCCGGAGCTGATATCATAGAGACAAACACCTTTAACTCCAGTGCAATCTCTATGATGGATTATGGTATGGAGGAGTTTGTTTATGAGATGAACCTCAGATCAGCTAAGATTGCTAAAAAGGTGGCAAAGGAGTTTACAAATGTAAATCCTGAAAAACCAAGATTTGTGGCAGGTTCCATTGGCCCGACGAATAAAACCACTACACTATCACCAGATGTGAATAACCCGGCATACAGAGCTGTTACTTTCGATCAGGTTGCTGATTCCTATAAAACACAGGTGGAGGGATTGATAGATGGTGGTGTCGATATTTTATTGATTGAAACTGTCTTCGATACGCTGAATGCGAAGGCTGCTATTTATGCTATCTTGGATGTCTTTGATAAGCTGGGCAAGAAAATTCCTGTCATGATCTCAGGAACGATTGTCGATGCCAGCGGCAGAACTTTATCAGGGCAAACTCTGGAAGCCTTCCTTAATTCCATTTCTTATTTGCCATATCTGGCGGTTGGATTAAATTGTTCACTAGGCCCTAAAGAGATGCGTCCACATATTGAAGAGTTATCAGCTTTTACACCTTATAATACATGTGTTTATCCCAATGCAGGATTACCCAATCCTTATGGTGAATATGATGAAGGACCAGATTCAATGGCTGCTTATATGAAAGAATTTATAGACAATGGATGGGTTAATATCATAGGTGGTTGCTGTGGAACAACACCCGATCATATTCGAAAGTTTGTTGAGATTGCTGAAAAAGGAAAGCCCAGGATCGCTCCTGTAGGTTTTGATTAATTATTTTCTCTGCAACACTATATCTCTGCAGTCATTTATTAATATCTTTGAGAATCTGTGTTTCATCAGTGCTCATCTGTGAGAACCTTTGTGAGAACTTCTTATCTTAAAGTAAACGTAGTATGCCCAATAACCTCCCCATCCGCAAACACGTCAACATGGTAAGTTCCTAACAATATCGGTTGACCATCATATTTCTTATTCCAGTAAAGGCAGAGGTCATAAGGTTGATTATCATATGTGATGGTCTCTGTCATGGAATATTGTATCATCTCACCCTGATAATCAAAGGTGTATGTATTTGATCTGTCTTTGGTAAGTATCTGTTTATCAGGCCTGGCAATCCTTATGTAAATATCTTTTTCGCCTGCGGGTATGATATCATTTTTTCCCAGTGTGAAACATACCATGATCTTATCAACACGCTTGGCTTTATCAGTGGCTTTATCACTGCGGCTACCTGATCTAACACCTTCGGCTTTTATATTATAAGCTTGCAAAACAGAAGCCTGGTCAACCTTATCAGCAAGCTCCTCCGCATCTCGTGAGATCTCTTCCTTTTCGCGTTTAACCTGTTGAAGGTCTTTTTTGATAGATATGTTTTCTTCAGTTAAGGCTTTATTCTCTACGTATAGTGAATCCATCTGACGTATATATCCCTGTGAAACAACCTGCAGGCGAGCCAGTTTTTTCTTGATCTTATAATATTCCCACTGAGTGTCGAGTAGCTTACGGATCTCTTTAGCATTAGCCATGATCACACTGTCTTTAATGGCCAGACTATCTGCCAGTTCACCATACTCTTCTTTTACCTTTTCGTGTTCTATCAGCAATGAATCCAGTTCTGATTGTAACTCAACACGTTGGGTTTCTTTTTCCTGTTGGAGGATATTTAAATTCGAACGACTGACAAATAACCAGATGATCAATCCTGCAATGATCATAAGAGCAATCACGAGAAGAATTTGATAAAGGGCTACTTTTCTTTTTCTTTTGTCTTTAAGGGCCTGATTGTTATTATTTTGGGTTTCCATGGTTGATTCGCTATGTAGTTTCTGTAATGATAACGATTATGAATACAAAGATAATACATAATTAACAAATATTATGAAACGTGACGCATAATAGAGAATACTATTACCTTATTCTACAAGCTATCCAATATAGGATGATAGTCTCCTTTTTTACCAACAGCTTTTGCATTACGGATCGAATGCACGATTTCAATACTTGTCCTGGCATCTTCCATATCATAACCCTGCTTATTGAGGATTTTTTCATAAAGACGGGTGTGCAGATCAGTAAAACCATCGCTGAATTCTATTTCTTTTCCATCAACGGTAATGGAGCGATAGGTTCTTTGACCAAGGCCTTTTTGGTTATCAGGTAGGTTTTCAGGATCCAGGCTCATGAACCAACGAATACGTGCATTTTTAAGATGAAGGAATCCTCCTGACTTATCAGATTCTGAAATATGAACAATATTTTCTTTCACACCTCCGAATATCCATGTGAGCATGTCGAAAAAATGAACCCCTATATTTGTTGCCACACCTCCTGATTTTTCCATATCTCCTTTCCACGACATATGATACCAGCGACCACGGGATGTGATGTAAGTGAGATCGATATCATATATCTTATCATCCAGACCATTTTCTATCTCTTCTTTTAGCTTAATAATGGAAGGATGGAGCCTTACCTGAAGTATGTTAAAAATTTTCTTTCCATATTCCTCTTCAATTTCCTGCAAAGCATCCACATTCCATGGATTGAGAACGATAGGCTTTTCGCAAATGGCATGAGCATCGTTCCTGAGAGCTAAACGAATGTGTGCATCGTGTAAATAATTTGGTGAACAGATGCTTACATAATCGACTTTCTTTTCACCTTTTCTTCTGAGCTTATCAAGATGCCTGTCGAAACGTTCGGTCTCAACAAAGAAATCAGATTGAGGGAAATAGCTATCTATAATCCCTACACTATCGTTTTTATCTAGTGCAGCAATGAGATTGTTGCCTGTGTCTTTAATGGCTTTCATGTGGCGGGGGGCAATGTAGCCTGCAGCACCGATGAGAGCAAAATTAATTGAGTTTGACATTTATTATTATATTGTTTTATTGTTAAGTGCAAACGTTTAACGGCTACCGGCTGACTGATGTAACAATGTTTACTAAATTGCTACCCGTCAGCTGCTAGCTGTCAGCTTTTTCTCACTCTATTATTTTCCAGTATATATTCATCCCCACTTTCCATACATTTTGCCCTTCCACTATCATCGAACTCAAGTCTGTGTCCGTATTCACTCATCCAGCCGATTTGTTTGGCCGGATTTCCTACTACCAGCGCATAAGGCAATACTTCCTTAGTTATCACTGCTCCTGCTCCAATGAATGAGTATTCTCCTATATCATGACCGCAGATTATAGTAGCATTAGCACCTATGCTAGCTCCTTTTTTTACGACGGTCTTAACATACTTATCCCTTCGGATCACCGCGCTCCTTGGATTTATTATATTAGTAAACACCATACTGGGCCCCAGAAAAACATCATCTTCGCAAATCACCCCGGTATAAATAGAAACATTATTCTGCACTTTCACATTGTTTCCTAAAATCACATCAGGAGATATTACAACATTTTGTCCAATATTGCATTTCTCACCAAGTGTACAATTTGACATAATGTGGGAGAAGTGCCAGATTTTGGTGCCGGAACCGATTTTACAGCCTTCATCTATAATGGCGGTTTCGTGGGCGAAGAAAGAGTTTTGCATATTATTGCTTTTTGCAAATTTAGGAAAAATGTTTTATTGTTTAATTATGAATGGGTAATGAGATGATGGAGTGACCTCAATCGTAAGGTCGTCATCCCATTACCTTATCACTTTTCTCACATATGCTCCTGCTATATCAACATAAACAGCCTTTCCCACCCCATCAATTTCAATCCGGAGTTTGTTTTTTCCTGTTACTCTCACTAAAGTTCCACTTAAACCTTTCATCGGACCATCAATGATACTTACTTCTTGACCTGATTTATACCCACTCATATCAGTATTCAGGTTTTCTTCCTGACTAATATAAATTCTTATAGCCTCTATTTGTTGTGGTGGGATAGGAACAGCCTTGCCTTCAAAAGTAATATATCTGACTGTGTGGAACATATTTATTGCATCGTAATATTCTATTTCAGAAACCCTGACAAATATATAGGATTTAAACAAGGGCTCTTCAACCCATTTTTTACGATCTGACCATTGTTTCAATGTCTTCACAAGAGGAAGATATGCATCAATGCCTTTTTCCTCAAGCTCAATAAGAGCTTTTTTCTCTGAGCGGGGACGGGTATAGATGGCGTGCCAGTGATAGGTGGGGCTGGATGTCATTTTGCAAAAATAATAAAAATCCTAAGGTTGTGACGCAAATCACCTCCTCTCTACTCCCTTATCTTTAATGAAACGGACCCGTGGTGAGCTGTTTCACAATTATACCAAATTCATTTCACCTTCAAATAACAATCATTTTATAGAAATTTACGCAATTTTGAGTAGTTTCTTTACTCAATTGAATTTTTTATTATATTTGCCTTGCCAAATCAATCGAAAAGTGCTAGACACACTCATCACTTCAAAGACAAGAATTAAGCTGTTGGTTAAATTTTTCCTGAACAGCAAGTCAAGCTCCTATCTCAGGAACCTTGAAACTGAGTTTGGGGAATCTACTAATGCTATTCGATTAGAGCTCAATAAATTTGAAAATGCAGGATTGCTGCAAGCTCATTTTGATGGCAATAAAAAATACTTCCAGGCCAATACAAAACATCCTTTATTTAAAGATATTCATAACATCATGTTAAAGCATCTGGGATTTGATAAGATAGTTGATACTGTGGTGAAAAGACTGGGTAACCTTGAAAAGGTTATCCTGACAGGTGCTTACGCAAAAGGAAATCAAAGTGAGATCATCGATTTGATCTTTGTAGGTGATGATATTAATAAGAAAAATCTGCTGAAACTCATTGATAAAGCAGAAAAACTTATTAAAAGAAAGATAAGGTATGTGGTAATGAAGGTTGATGAGTTTGTGGAGTATAGAAAAAAGATTGAGGATGGGGATGTCCTTCTTCTCTGGAAAAAAGAAGAATAAGAAAAAAGACAAAAGTGGTTGATATAGCGATTAGACGGTTAGACGGTTAGACGATTCTTCGACAAGGTCAGGACAGGTTCTCGGTTTTGGGAGGCAATGTATATTAGATTTTAGTCTTGGAGATTGGGACTGAGGTGGCGAAGCTATGCCCGCTATGCGGGAATGCAGAATGCAAAGTCCGGATCAGCAATTTAAGAACTATTAAGAATGAGAATCTTCGACTTCACTGTTCAATTAGTCACGCCAACCAATTTATAAGTTTAACAATTTAACAATGAAAGTATTAGTAACCGGCACTGCAGGCTTCATAGGCTTCCACCTTGCAAAGAAACTTCTTGAAAGAGGAGATGAGGTTGTTGGGTTGGATAATGTTAATGAATATTATGATGTTAAGCTGAAGAGTGATCGTTTGGCTGAAATGGGAATCAAGTCGCAAGTCGCAAGTCGCAAGTCTAAAGCCTCGTCACCCGTCACCCATCACTCGTCACTTGACTTCGGAAAGCTCTACCAGTCCTCTACCTACCCAAGCTATAGATTTATTCGCCTCAATCTCGAAGACCGGGAAGCAATAATGCAACTTTTTGAATCTGAAAAGTTTGAACGAGTGATTCACCTTGCTGCTCAGGCTGGTGTTCGCTATTCCATCGAAAATCCATGGACCTATATTGATTGCAACATCACCGGTCACCTGAGCATACTTGAAGCATGCAGACATCATAATATTGAACATCTGGTATACGCATCCAGTTCCAGTGTATATGGAAACAATACAAAATTGCCCCTTTCTGTGGATGACAATATAGATCACCCAATTAGTCTATACGCAGCCACTAAAAAAGCAGACGAACTGATGTCACATACCTACAGTCATTTGTATGGTATACCAACAACAGGCTTACGCTTCTTCACAGTTTACGGACCATGGGGTAGACCTGATATGGCGCTCTTTATATTCACAAAAGCCATTAGCGAAAACAGACCAATCGATGTTTATAATGAAGGGAATATGTGGAGAGACTTTACTTATGTTGATGATATTGTAAGTGGAGTAATTAAAGTTATGGATAAGGCGCCTGTTGTAGCAGATCATCAATCACCATCCACAAGCAGCACCGCCCCCTACCGCATCTACAACATCGGTTGCTCCAATACGGAAAAGCTCCTTGACTTCATCCGGGAAATCGAGAAAAATTTAGACAAAAAAGCTAAAATGAATTTCCTACCTTTGCAGCCCGGTGATATTGGAAAGACCTTTGCAGATGTGAACGCATTGGAAAAAGATTTTGGTTATAAGCCAAAAGTGAGAATTCAGGAAGGGGTAAAGAAGTTTGTTGAATGGTACAAGGAGTATTATGGAATTAATAATTAAAAGGCTTACAGCTTACAACTTACGGGTGGGGACTTATAATCCATTATGCACCACCAGTCAACCGTCAGCAGTCAGCAGTATAAATTAAACAATGTCAGAAAATAATATACACACAACTTTCCACCAGATTCTAAAACGTGAAGACAAGGAAAAGCTCCTTAACCAAAGATCATTAGTCATTTGGTTAACAGGTTTGTCTGGTTCCGGTAAGACAACCATTGCCAAAGGAATTGAAAGAGCACTATATGATAGAGGGCACCTGGCTCAGGTGCTCGATGGTGATAACATACGATCAGGGATTAATAATAATTTAGGATTTTCAGAGATTGACAGGTTGGAAAATATAAGACGAATTGCTGAAGTTTCTAAACTTTATATTAATAGTGGTATCATTACTATTAATAGTTTTATTTCTCCCACCGAAGAAATTCGTCAGATGGCCATTGATATTATCGGGAAGGAAAATTTCTTTGAGATTTTTGTAAATGCACCTATAGAAGTTTGTGAACAAAGAGATACAAAAGGACTTTATAAAAAAGCCAGAGAAGGAAAGATAAAGGATTTTACAGGGATAAGCTCTCCTTTTGAAATTCCGGTAAATGCAGACCTGGAGATCAGAACCGATCAATTGGAAATTGAGGATGCGATTGTGAAGTGTATGAAGAAAATATTACCAATCCTTAATTATAAAGAGGATTGAGTAGTTAAGGGATTATGGGATTAAGTTAAAAGTAAAATATAGACAATTGACGTCACCTTATTAGGATGTCACTCCGTCAAGATCAACTATGGAACAATATAAATTAAATAATTTAAGGGAGCTTGAAGCCGAAGCTATCCACATCATCCGTGAAGTAGCTGCTGAATTTGAAAATCCTGTGATGCTTTATAGTATCGGGAAGGATTCATCAGTAATGGTAAGGCTTGCTGAGAAAGCATTTCATCCCGGAAAGGTACCGTTTCCTTTAATGCATATAGACTCCAAATGGAAATTCAAAGAGATGGTTGAATTTCGTGATAATTATGCAAAGGAAAAAGGCTGGGATCTTATTGTACATTATAATAAAGAAGGATTTGAAGCTGGCATCGGTCCGTTCTCTCATGGATCCAAAGTTCATACTGATATTATGAAGACCCAGGCTTTGCTTGCAGGATTAGAGAAATATAAGTTTGATGCCGCCTTTGGAGGTGCTCGTAGAGATGAAGAAAAATCCAGGGCAAAAGAGAGGATATTTTCCTTTCGCGACCGAGAACATCAATGGGATCCTAAAAATCAACGGCCTGAGTTATGGGATACATTTAATGCAAGGGTTCATAAAGGTGAATCAATTCGCGTATTTCCTATATCTAACTGGACTGAGCTGGATATCTGGCAGTATATCAGGCTGGAAGAAATTCCTATCGTTCCCTTATATTATGCAAAAGAAAGACCTATTGTTGAACTGGATGGCAACCTTATTCTGGCTGATGATGAACGCATGCCAAAGGAATTGGTAGATAAGGCAAAAATGAGAAAAGTAAGGTTCAGAACTTTAGGTTGTTATCCTCTCACAGGAGCGATTGATTCGGAAGCGGATACCATTGAAAAAATCGTTGAAGAGATGATGACTGTGACTGTTTCTGAAAGAACAACCAGGGTTATTGATTTTGACCAGGATGGATCGATGGAACAGAAGAAGAGGGAAGGATACTTTTAGAATGCAGAGTGCAGAATGAATTGAAGATGAAAATTAAGAATTAAGAATTTCGTCGTGACGCGTAACGCGTTACGCGTCACAATCCGAAGGATTAAATGGACATAAAAGCATATTTAGATCAGGATCAAAAGAAAGATTTATTGCGGTTACTAACTGCAGGTTCAGTTGATGATGGCAAATCAACCTTAATAGGAAGATTGCTATTTGACAGTAAAAAGCTATACGAAGACCATCTGGCAGCTCTTGAGCGCGATAGTAAAAGAGTTGGTCATGCAGGTGATGATATTGATTATGCACTTTTGCTTGATGGATTGAAAGCTGAACGTGAGCAAGGCATAACTATTGATGTTGCCTATAGATACTTTTCTACTAATAAGAGAAAATTTATCATTGCAGATACTCCCGGACATGAACAGTATACTCGCAATATGGCTACAGGAGCTTCTACTGCAAACCTTGCTATTATTTTAATAGATGCCCGTCATGGTGTGATCACGCAAACAAAAAGACACACTTTTATTGTTAGCCTCCTTGGAATTAAACATGTTGTTCTGGCTGTAAATAAAATGGATCTAATGGAATACAGTCAGGAAGTATACGACAAGATATGCGCTGATTATAATGCATTTGCCACCCAACTTAATATTCCTGATATAAGAGCAATACCCCTGTCTGCACTAAAGGGAGATAATGTAGTTGATCTGTCTGAAAAAATGCCATGGTATCATGGTAAGAGCCTGCTGGAATACCTTGAAACTGTTCATGTAAGCAGCGACCGTAACTTTGATGATTTTCGTTTTCCTATACAGTATGTGGTACGACCTACATTGGACTATAGAGGCTTTGCAGGAAAGGTTTCTTCAGGAATTGTCAGGAAAGGAGATGAGGTTATAGCTTTGCCTTCAGGGCAAAAGGCAAAAGTAAAAAGTATAAATACGTATGATGGAGAATTGGAATATGCATATCCGCCTCAATCCATATCAATTGTACTTGATCATGAAATAGATGTTTCCCGTGGGGATATACTTGTACATCCTAATAATTCACCTCGTGTGGAAAGACATTTTGAAGCAATGATGGTATGGATGGATGAAAATCCTATGGATCCATCAAGACAGTTTTATATAAAGCAGAATACCCATGGTACCAAGGCAAGAATAGACAAAATACGCCATAGAGTTGATGTTAACACTCTGGAGAGGTCAAAAGTGGATCATTTTGAACTGAATGAAATTGGCAGGGTGGTTATTACAACAGTTAAACACCTGTTTTTTGATCCGTATCAGAAGAACCGTCAAACAGGATCCTTTATACTGATTGACCCGGTGAGTCATAATACAGTGGCTGTAGGCATGATCATCGACAAGCTTAGCAGTGACGATCTGCCATCTCGCATTACAGATGTAGACCTCAAAAAAATTGTAAATGGTGAAAGCCTTATTGAAAGTGCTGCATACCAGAAACGCTACAACCAGAAAGCTGCAACAATTTGGTTAACCGGATTGCATGGATCAGGTAAAAATGAACTGGCTTTTTCATTAGAAAAGCAATTATTTGAATTAGGAGCAACAGTGGTATTACTTGATGGGAAATCTGTAAGATCCGGGTTATCCAGAGAATTGGACTTTTCTCCGGCCGATAGGGCTGAACATCTGAGAAGGGTTGCACATTTGTGCAAGATCCTGAATGACCAGGGAATTATTACCATATGCTCATTTATCTCTCCGGATGCAGATATTCGTCAGCAAGTAGCTGAGATAGTTGGAAGAGACAGATTTAAAATGATCTATCTGGATGCCGACATAGAATTCGCACGGAAAAACGATAAATGGGGACTTTATGAACAAGCCGATACAGGAAAGCTTAAATATGTTCCAGGTGTCGATATCAGATTCGAGATTCCGGAAAATCCAGACCTGGTAATTGACGGAATAGATGAACAGAAAGCAGAGAAGGTGATTGAGTGGCTGGCCAAGAAGAAATTATTCCCTTGTGAATAAGGATTAAGGGCTGAAGAAATAAACATGTACTACTAATATGTTCACATTTGTGATAATTCGTAAATTAATATTAACAATCATTTTATTTAAATTATATATTTATGTCTAAGGTTGCATTAATAACCGGAATAACTGGTCAGGATGGCTCTTATCTTGCTGAATTCCTGATTAATAAAGGTTATATAGTACATGGTATTAAAAGGAGAAGTTCATTGTTTAATACCGAGAGGATCGATCATCTTTACCAGGATCCGCACAAAGAAAACAGAAATTTCATACTGCATTACGGAGATATGACTGATTCGCCTAATCTTATCCGTATTATTCAGGAAACACAGCCG
>CAZDWF010000101.1:7592-12830 GCA_964508895.1 uncultured Bacteroidales bacterium | reverse complement strand
GTTCCAAAAACAATAATTATTGCAGCAATTATTATCCAGTGTGTCCACCCAATATGGCTGATGATTATTTAAAGATCAATCCTGATAAAATATTTCTTTTCCCTTATACCATAGAGATCCTTGAATTTCTTCATTCTGATTACAATCTACATCTTATCACCAATGGTTTTGAAGAAGTTCAAACAACAAAAATTCAATATGCAGGATTGAAGAAGTATTTTAACACTTTCACAACATCTGAGGAAGCGGGTGTTAAAAAGCCTGATCCTGGAATATTTTATTATTCACTTGAGAAAGCAAGTGCCAGAATTGAAGATAGCATTATGGTGGGTGACGACCTTGATGTGGATATTTCAGGAGCCAGGAATATAGGAATAGACCAGGTCTACTTCAATTTCCAAAAACTATCACACAATGATAAGGTCACTTATGAAATAAATGATCTTTCTGAACTAAAGAAAATATTTATTTAAGTTTGGCAATAAGATCAACAACTGCCATTGCAGGCTGTCCGATCCTTGCTTTCAAATCGCAATCAGGAGGTAATAACAAATCAACTCTACTTCCAAATTTAATGATCCCCATTATATCTCCTTTTCTTACCATTTCACCTTCTGAAGCATTACAGACAATCCTTCTGGCCATAATTCCTGCAATCTGCCTGATCATCACTTCATTCCCGCTTTTATCTTCAATAACTGTTGTTGTCATTTCATTTAACATAGAAGATTTTGGATTATATGCAGGATAATGTTTTCCAGGATGGTGCTTGTGATATTTAACCATTCCTGAAACAGGATACCAGTTTACATGGACATCCAGCGGGCTCATAAATATACTTACCTGCTTTCTTTTATCATTAAAATATTCATCCTCTATAACTTCCTCAATAGCAACCACTTTCCCATCGGCAGCACTGATAATTTGTCCAGGGTCATTATAAGAAACCCTTCTGAACGGAACACGGAAAAATCTAATTACAAAGTAAATAAACACTGATGCAATCAAATAGAGTATCAAATGTATCAGGGTTTGAAAAGGAAAGATCAGGTTCACTGCAAATAATATCATCAATACAACAATAATGATGATGCTAACAGGCAGATATCCTTCTTTATGTATATTCATTTATGCTGTCAGATAAAAATATATAAATACTGCTGGTGCAGAAAACAAAATACTGTCGAACCTGTCGAGAACTCCACCGTGACCGGGAATGATCTTTCCACTATCTTTTACATTATAATATCTTTTGATCATCGACACACTAAGGTCTCCAAGTGTTCCAAAAACAATAATTATTGCAGCAATTATTATCCAGTGTGTCCACCCAATATTCAGCAAGAAATGATTCACTCCAAAAGATACCAGTATTGCCACTATGGCTCCTCCAATAGATCCTTCCCATGTTTTCTTAGGTGATATTCTTTCAAACAATTTATGTTTTCCAAAATACTTTCCAAAAAGGTAGGCAAAGATATCATAAACCCATTGTATTACAAAAAAGCCAATTAAAAACATTGGAGAAGGCTCTAATGTAAAGCTGTTCTGGTAAAAAAAGAAATTCAGCAGTGCCATTGGAACAGCAATATAAATAACTCCGGTTAAGCTTGTGTTTATTCCTTTTACAGCATTTTCAGGATTTGCGAATATTCCTATAATGAAAGTCACAATAAACAATAGTATTCCAATAAGCAGATAAGAAACATCAATATTCAAAAGAGAGATCAATGTGATCAAAATATAAATAACAGCTCCGGAAATCATACCAAATACTGAATTTCCATAGCTGATATTTCCATTTGCCATCCTGAAATATTCATATAAAGCGATTTGCGAAAAGACAAAAAACAATACAGCAAATGGAAGGGTCCCCCAAATTATGGTGCCAAGAATAGCTATTACAAAAAATGCTCCTGTTATTGTTCTGACTATAATATTGCTCAAAATTTAAGATTTTAAATTTACTCTGGAATTAAAGATCAATAAAGAAAACAATCAGTTCACGTGGTCCGTGAGCACCCATAACAAGGGTTTTTTCAATATCAGCGGTTCTGCTCGGTCCTGTAATAGTTGAAATTACAGATGGCAAGCCTGTTGAGTATTTCTGTTTCATGTGCTCCATTGCATCCTTAATATCACCAACTACCTGTGAAGAATAAGCCATTACAATATGTGTATCAGGAAATGCATTTAAGCGACGACCTGAGCCTCCTTTAGATGATACCATTACAGAACCAAAACGCGCAATTAAATACTCACATCTTGTGATCCCAACCTGCGACTTAGGAATCAGGTTATCGCTGTGTTTGAATGGCACTTTTGCTTCTTTCAATAGTTTTTGAAGGTTCTTATCAATGCAAAAAATATATTCCCAATCTCTTTCATCAAACAAAGCTTTCAGGTTTTTCTGAAAGTCGATCACAGATTCACAATAAACGAACTCCCCTCCTGCCCTTCTGAATTCTTCCGCAAAAACAACATCCTTAGTATCAGCAAACTGCTGATACACATTTTTGCTAAAATCTATATCGGCAGATTTTTTTTCACGAGGGTTAGCCATTAGAGCCTTCCTCACATTCCCCATTACCTTTTGTCTGGATGAGTTTTTATCCATATCTATCTACTTTTCAGTTTCAGCTTTATCATCCTTACTATCTTCATCAGCTTTATCAGTCTCTTTAGCTTTCTTTTCCTCAGCTTCTTTAATTTTTTTTGCCTCTATTGCCTTTTTTTTATCCTTTCTTTCTTTCTCCTTTTTATTGTTCTCTTCCTCTATCCTCTTTTCCTCATCCCATGGTCTTTTACCAAATATCTCTTCCAGATCTTCACTAAAGATCACTTCCTTATCGAGCAAACGATGAGCAAGTTCTTCAAGTTTTTTCTTATTTTCTTTTAGAATATTAACCGCTATCTTATAAGCTTTCTCAACAAGTACTTTTACTTCATTGTCAATTAACTCCGCAGTCTTCTCACTATATGGTTTATGAAGATTATATTCCTGTTGTCCGGTAGAATCATAATAACTAATGTTACCAATCTTATCATTCAGGCCAAAATACGCTATCATATTAAATGCCTGCTTAGTGACTTTCTCAAGGTCATTCAGGGCACCCGTCGAGATCTCACCAAACATCACTTCTTCTGAAGCCCGCCCACCCAGAGCCGCAGTCATCTCATCAAACATTTGTGCAGTAGTAGTAATTTGTCTTTCTTCAGGAAGATACCATGCTGCACCAAGTGCTTTTCCACGAGGAATGATGGTAACTTTTACAAGAGGGTGCGCATGTTCAAGCAACCAGCTCACTGAAGCATGACCTGCTTCATGGAATGCAATTACTTTTTTCTCTTTAAGAGAGATTATCTTATTTCGTTTCTCCAATCCACCCACTATCCTGTCAACAGCATCCATAAAATCCTGTTTAGCAATGCTTTCTTTACTTTTCCTGGCAGCTATCAATGCAGATTCATTACAAACATTTGCTATATCTGCACCTGAAAATCCAGGTGTTTGCTTTGCCAGGAAATCAGTTTTTACAGTATCATCAACTTTCAGCGGACGCATATGAACTTTGAATATTGCTTTTCTTTCTTCCAGGTCAGGAAGTTCAACATGTATTTGCCGGTCGAACCTACCAGCACGCATAAGTGCCCTATCGAGAATATCGGCACGGTTTGTTGCTGCGAGTATGATCACACCTGTATTGCTTGAGAACCCATCCATTTCTGTGAGAAGCTGATTCAAAGTATTTTCTCTCTCATCATTTGCACCTGTCAGAGCATTCTTTCCCCTGGCTCTTCCGATGGCATCTATCTCATCAATAAATATAATACATGGAGCTTTTTCTTTGGCTTGCTTAAAAAGGTCTCTTACCCTTGAAGCACCAACACCCACAAACATCTCTACAAAATCAGATCCTGAAATAGAAAAGAAAGGAACTTTTGCTTCACCGGCCACAGCTTTGGCAAGTAATGTCTTACCTGTTCCTGGAGGGCCTACCAGAAGGGCTCCTTTTGGGATTTTTCCTCCAAGTTTTGTATATTTTTCAGGACTTTTCAGGAAGTCAACGATCTCGACAACCTCAACTTTTGCTTCTTCCAGGCCTGCAACATCTTTAAAAGTAATGGTAACCGTATTTGCCTTATCGAAAAGCTGGGCTTTTGACTTTCCTATGTTAAAGATTTGTCCGCCCGGACCGCCTCCTCCCCTGCTCATCATACGCATTATCAATATCCATACACCAATAAGGACGGCAATCGGGATCAGCCAACCCATTATTTCACCTCCCCAATTTCGTCTGTTATCAGGATCTACATAAACCTGCTCAGGCAGATTTTTCTGAGCTTCTTCAACCCTTTTATAAAATGTTTCTGCTGAACCTACCTCATAATAATATTGAGGCCCCTGACCTGAACTGATTCCTCTTTCTCTTACATCTTCGTATTTAGATTCAGCCAGTTTCTCTTCTTTTATAAAAATTTCAGCAGTTTCTCCGTTTACCAAAACGATTTTTCCCACATCGCCATCCTGAAGCATTTCCTGGAATTCTTTCCAGTTGGTTTTCTTTGCTGTTGAGCCTTGATTTAGATAGTAAATAGAAAAGAAAACTATTGCTATTATAGCATAAATCCAGTAAAAATTAAATTTACCTTTTGGATTTTTAAGTTTATTACTAAGATTTTCCTTGGTTGAACCTTTTTCGTTCTTTTTAGTATTTTTATCTGTCATTCTGTCGCCTCACTAATAATATAAGTCCTGTTTAATAATTCTCCTTAATGGCCTGTAGTTCAAAGTCTCCCCACAACTCTTCCAGTTTGAAAAATGTTCTTTTACCTTCCTCGAAAATGTGAACAATAATGTTAACATAATCCATCAAAATCCATTCCGAGTTTTCTTTCCCTTCAATATGCCAGGGTTTTTCTCCAATTTCTTTTCTTACAATCTCCTCCACAGAATCTGTAATGGCATTCACCTGTGTTTTGGAAGTGCCATGACAAATTATAAAATAATCTGCAACAGAATTCTCACCTTTTCCAATATTGATCTGAACAATATCATGAGCTTTCTTTTCCTGAAGCCCGTGAATTATTTTATCCAGCAATAGTATTGTTTCTTCACTTCTCTTTTTGGCCATACACGGTATTTAGTAATTTACAAAATTAATGATTTTTAAAGAGTTTCAAATAATTAAGCTAATTAGATGGAATTTAGAGTAAATTTGATCGTAATTTTTATAA
>CAZDWF010000101.1:0-7492 GCA_964508895.1 uncultured Bacteroidales bacterium | reverse complement strand
GTCGCCAGTCGCCAGTCGCCAGTCGCCAGTCGCCAGTCGCCAGTCGCCAGTCGCCAGTCGCCGATTGTCGATTTCATGAAAGAAAGATAAACTTAATAGAGATTTTGCTTTGGTGGAAACACTGAATGTTAGCATGTGCAGCAAATTAACACATATATGAAACGATTGATCATAGGTTCTGAAATTATAAAATTTGATGAAATAGGATCGACAAACAGATATTTATCTAAGCTTTGCAAAGAAAGAGAGCTCAAAGATGGAACAGTAATAGCTACAGGGTTTCAGACTGCAGGTCGTGGACAGGACACCAATACCTGGTATAGTTCAGCAGGAAAAAATCTTTTATTTAGTATTTTTATAAAAACAGGCTTTATAAAAACAGAAGATCAATTTATGCTTAATAAGTTTGTTTCACTTGGCATACTTGATTATTTAAAAACACTTATTGACATTTCTGAGCAAACAATAAAAATAAAATGGCCTAACGATATATATATTGGAAATAAAAAAGTTGGTGGCATACTGATCCAAAATCAGATCCAGGGATCTTTTATGGATCATACCATAGTCGGTATTGGTCTTAATATTAATGAATCCAAATTTCCTTCAGAAATTCCTAACCCGGTTTCAATTTATCAATTAACAGGAAAGAAACTGGAATTAAGTGAATGTATACAAAATCTATTAGATGCGCTTGACCTCAGGTATCAGCAAATGTTTTGCGGAGTGGATGAATCTATTCATTCTGAATACCTGCAATCACTTTTCAGATTCAATAAAATGCATAGATACAGGATTGGAAATGAAATCAGATCAGCTAAGATCAAAGGGATAACTGAGTTCGGAAAACTGATATTAGAATTTAATGAAGGAAGTAAAGAATTTGATTTGAAAGAAGTTGAATTTCTTTATGATGATCATGAATGATGTTCTCTAATCCTGTGCACCATATGATTAGCTAAATTTAGCAAAGGCTTTTTAGCCATAAGATAAACCATCTGTGACATTTCCCCTTCCAGGACAATATGCACATTGCTTTTCTCTTCATCGATAGGTTCAAGGTGCGCTTTCAGATCCACATCAAACGGAACATTTCCTGAAGATGTAATATGAATATGAGAATCTGCAACTTTATCAATCATTTCAAGTTCTATATCTCCCATATTCTTTATGGTAAAAGAACAATTAACATCATTAGCCTGCCAATTTGTAACCTGTTCAGGCATAAGATGCTCAAAATTCTTAAAATCACTCAGGAAGGAGAACAAAGTCCTGGACGACTTCCCAACCATCAACTTATCTGACTCAATTTTAAATTTCACCTTAATTATTAATTATTAATTGTTAACTCTTAATCTTTTCGTACCATTTCGAAGGATTCTCTCTCCACTTCATTAGAATATTAAAATCATCCGGTTTTATGTATGCAGTATCCTTGGCTACTTTAATCAGATGTTCATAATCTGAAAGAGTATATAGCATGCAATTTTCCTTTTTGAAGGCATCTAAAGCTTTGCCCAATCCGTACGAGAATATGGCAACCATGCCTTTAACATTGCATTTTGCTTCCCTGAGTGCTTTCACAGCATTAAGACTGCTTCCACCTGTTGAAACCAGGTCTTCAAGAACTATCACAGACTGTCCTTCTTCTATCTTACCTTCGATATTATTCTCCAGTCCGTGTCCCTTCTTCGATGAACGAACGTATACAAATGGAAGATCAAGATCCTGTGCTACCAGTGCACCCTGTGCAATACCACCTGTAGCAACTCCGGCAATAACATCTGCTGAGCTATATTCTTCCTGGATAATTTTAACAAATTCCTGGCGGATATAAGTTCTCACAATTGGATATGAAAGTGTTATCCTGTTATCGCAATATATAGGTGACATAATTCCTGATGCCCATTTGAAAGGATTCTCAACATCAAGTTTAATTGCTTTTATTTGCAATAATAATTCTGCAACTTTGCATGCAGTTTCTTCATAATAAACCATGGGACAAAGCTATAAAGTTTTTATAAAAGATAAGGTAATTGTATTTAGAGAAAATATAAACAATTCCAATATCAGGAAGAAAGATCTTATACACATATATAAGAACCAAAAGAAACTAATATCTGAATTTCAGTCTTTTATAAAGAACAAAAGGCATAAAAACTTATATGTTGTCAGGAAGAAGAATGTTGATAAATTATTTATTAAATTCATATCCAATTATCACATTATCAAAGCTTCAGGTGGATTGGTAATAAACAATCTCAACCAGATACTAATGATTTATCGACATGGAAGATGGGATATTCCAAAAGGGAAGAAAAAAACAAATAAAGAATCTAATAAGAAGGCTGCATTACGAGAGGTTACAGAAGAAACAAGCCTAAGCAAATTACAAATAGAGAAGAAACTTCCAATCACATATCATTTTTTCAGGGATAAGCAAATATTATTTATAAAGAAAACTCACTGGTATCTGATGAAAAACACCATAAATCAGATACCAGAACCAGCAAATGGAGAGGGAATAACCAAAGTTGCATGGTATGGAAAAAACGAAATCAGTAAAATCAACAAAGCCACATACCGTTCTGTAAAAGAGGTGATTGACTCTGCAAAAAAATATATGAAGAAATAATATTGTATCTTTATAAAAATTTCAATGATGAAATATCCATAGCACAATTTTCAAATAAAATGAAAATGATAAAATATGGATATTTAATGTGACCTTATAAAAGAATTATTATCATATGAAAAGAATTGCTGTATTCCCAGGATCTTTCGACCCTATTACGAAAGGGCACGAATCAATTATTCTCAGGGCAATGAACCTATTTGATGAAATTCATATAGCTATAGGTACGAATGCGGAAAAGAAAAATCTTTTTAACATACAACAACGGTTGGAATGGATAAAGCTCGTCTTTAAAGATCATCCGGAGATAAAGGTGAGCGAATACGAAGGACTAACTGTTAATTACTGCAAAAAGATAGGGGCAGAATATATTTTAAGAGGATTACGAACAAGTGCGGATTTTGAATTTGAAAGAAGTATCGGACAGGTCAATAAAAAATTGTATCCTGAAATCGAAACAGTTTTTCTCTTAACCACTCCTGAATATACTGCAATAAATTCATCAATTGTAAGAGATATACTGAGGCATGGCGGGGATGCAGACCAGTTTATACCAGAAAAGCTTAAAGGATTGATAGTTCATAGTTCGTAGTTCATAGTTCGCAATTCATAGTTCGTAGTTCGTAGTTTACAACTTTGCTTGGAGCATAACAATTTAACAAATAAGCAGTTTAACAATAAGCAACATAATATAATTCACATGATTAAACTGCTGCTCACAATCTTCCTTATCTATTTTTCAACTTCTTTTATTTCTGCAAACTGCATAATAAGAGGGAAAATTGATCCGCTTATCAATTCCGATCAGAGATTCGTTCGCCTGATATATTTTAAGGATTATATATCAAATGAAATTAAAACTCTTGATTTCGACATATTAAATGATCAGGATGAATTTGAGTTAGATGTTGATATATCTGAAATTCAATACTGCTTTATTGAATATGAGTTTAAGATATTCGGAATTTATATTGAACCAGGGAAAACCTATTCTATTGAACTAAAGTTATCTCAATCAGGTATTAATACTACAGATTCTAATCCTTTCATTGAATTATATATTCTATCTCCGGCAAAAGGTCTTAATCAACAGATTTCAAATTTCAATATGATCATTGAAGATTTCATGATAGATAACATGAAGAACTCTTATGGGAAAATCGATAAAACAGCAGTAATTGTTTTTAAAGAAGAATATCTTTCTGACAGCTCTGCTAATTATTTCAGTGAATATAAAAGATATAAGATTGCATCTCTTGAGCTATTATCAAGGATAACAAGCAAAAAACTCCTTGCCGATAATTATTTCGCTGAAAACAAAATACTCTACAATAATATAGAGTATATGGATTTCTTCATGTCATTTTTCTCCGAATTTATTGTAACAAACAGAAGTATGTTTTCGCAAAGCAAGGTTGTTGCTGCAATAAATCAATCTTCTGACTATAATGATATTGATAATATTTTGTCAAAGGCTTCCTATTTGCATGAAAAAGAACTTCGTGAATTAGTTCTATTGTTAAACCTCAATGAAATGTTTTATCTGCCTTCTTTTAATCAGAATAAAATTCTTGAATTTATTACTCAGATCTCCGAAGAAAGCAGTTATACTAAAAACAAAGAAATTGCGTACAATATCATAAACCGGCTTGAAAATCCATTAATTGGAAAAGAAGCTCCTGATATCTCCTTAAGAAATTCTAAAGGGGAATTAATCAATCTTCATAAATTCCATGGAAAACCAATATATTTATCGTTTATTCGTCCTGAAAATTACTCAGATCAATCTGAACTTGAATCTCTAAAAAACATCTTTCCTGATTTTTCTGATAAGGTAAACTTCATTTGTATAGCTATTAATGGTACCCAAAAAGAAGTTGAAGAATTCATTCATTCAAACGACTATCCATTTACATTCTTGATCCTGGGCGACAATATCGATATCCTGGAAAAGTTTAATATCTATAAAGCTCCGCTATTTATCATCCTGGATAAGGATTTTATTATAAACAGTGCACCTTCACTCTCTCCAAGCGAAGAACTGGCAAGATATTTGAATAGCAAGCTGAAAGAATAATCCCGTTGGTACCTTTATTGTTATTTTTCGATTAACTTTGCCCGGCGTCATAGGTTTAATAGACTAATATATAATCCCAAAATGAGCATTTTAAATAAATTTCTAGGCACAAAATCTACCCGCGATATAAAATCAATAATGCCTGTGGTTGATAAAGCAAAGGCAACATATACAGAAATTGAAAAACTTGACAACGATCAGTTAAGGGCAAAAACAGCAGAATTTAAAAGTGAGATTAAAAAATATATTTCTGAAGAAGATAGCAATATTCAAGAGTTACGTAATACCATTGAAAACGAAGCTGACGTGCTCAGCAGGGAAGGTATGTGGGAAGAGGTTGACAAGCTTGAGAAACAAAAATACGAGAAAACACAGGAAATACTGAACCAGATCTTACCGGAGGCATTTGCTGTAATGAAAGAAACAGCCAAACGATTCAAAGAAAATGATGAAGTTGTTGTAACTGCTAATGAATTCGATAATATATTAGCATCAAAGCATGAAAATATTACTATCAAAGGCAATAAAGCCCATTATAAAAATTCATGGCTGGCGGGAGGGACAACAATCACCTGGGATATGGTACACTATGATGTTCAGCTAATTGGAGGGGTTGTCTTACACCAAGGTAGAATTGCGGAGATGGCTACTGGTGAAGGAAAAACCCTTGTCGCTACCCTTCCTGTTTATCTTAATGCACTTCCAGGAAAAGGAGTTCATATTGTAACCGTTAACGACTATCTTGCTAAACGTGACTCTGAATGGATGGGGATGTTGTATGAGTTTCATGGGCTGAAAGTTGATTGTATTGACAAACATGAACCAAACAGCCAATCCAGACGTGACGCATACCTTGCTGATATCACATTTGGTACCAATAATGAATTTGGTTTTGATTACCTGCGTGACAATATGACAGGGAACCCGGAAGAACTGGTACAAAGGCCACATAATTATGCAATTGTTGATGAGGTTGATTCTGTACTTGTGGATGATGCCAGGACTCCGCTCATAATTTCCGGACCCACTCCAAAAGGAGATAATCATGAGTTTCATGAATTAAAACCTGTTGTTCAGAAGCTACATTCTGCACAAAAGAATTTCGTAACGAAGATTCTGGCTGAATCAAAGAAACTTCTTAATGATGAAGAAAGTAATGAGAACCAGAAAAAAGGCTCTGAGCTACTATTCAGGGCTCATCGAGGCTTACCAAAAAATACTGCTTTAATAAAATTCCTTAGTGAACCTGGTATTAGAGCCAAGATGCAGAAAACAGAAAATTACTTTCTTGCTGAGCAGGCAAAACACATGCATATCATTGATGATGAGCTTTTCTTTGTTATTGAGGAAAAAAATAATTCCATAGAGTTAACAGATAAGGGTATAGACCTTATGACCGAATCCTATCAGAATCAGGATTTCTACATCCTTCCTGACATCGGTTCAGAAATAGCAGATATTGAAAGGTCTGGTCTTTCTGAAACTGAAAGATTGGAAAAAAAGAATGCATTACTTCGTGATTTCTCAGTTAAATCAGAAAGGGTACACACTATCAACCAGCTTCTCAAAGCATATGCCTTATTCGAAAAAGATGTTGAATACGTCATTATGGAGAATAAGATCAAGATCGTTGATGAGCAGACCGGGCGTATTATGGAAGGTAGAAGATATTCTGACGGACTTCATCAGGCTATTGAAGCTAAAGAGAACGTAAAGGTTGAAGCAGCAACTCAAACCTATGCTACTATCACTCTCCAGAATTATTTCAGGATGTATAATAAGCTGGCAGGTATGACAGGTACTGCTGAAACAGAAGCCGGAGAGCTTTGGGATATCTATAAACTTGATGTGATTGTTATTCCGACCAACAGGCCTATTGTCAGAGATGACCGTGAAGATCTGGTATATAAAACCAAGCGTGAAAAATACAATGCTGTTATTGATGAGATAGAAGAACTTATCAGTAAAGATCGCCCCGTTCTTGTGGGTACAACATCTGTTGAAACATCGGAACTACTTGGCAGGATGCTTACCCGAAAGAAGATCAAGCATAATGTGCTTAATGCAAAATTACATCAGAAAGAAGCAGACATTGTTGCTGAGGCAGGTAAACCAGGAACCGTAACCATCGCAACAAACATGGCAGGTAGAGGTACTGATATCAAGCTAGGACCTGGAGTAAAAGATGCCGGTGGTCTTGCCATTATTGGTACTGAACGACATGACTCAAGACGTGTAGACAGACAGCTGAGAGGTAGAGCCGGTCGTCAGGGTGATCCGGGAAGTTCACAGTTTTTCGTTTCTCTTGAAGATGACCTGATGCGTATGTTCGGTTCTGAAAGAATAGCACGTATAATGGACAGGCTTGGGCTGAAAGAAGGTGAGGTTATTCAGCATTCAATGATCACAAAATCCATTGAAAGAGCACAGAAAAAAGTTGAGGAAAATAACTTTGGTATCAGGAAGAGATTGCTTGAATATGATGATGTGATGAACTCTCAGCGTGAAGTGATCTATAAAAAACGTCGTCATGCCCTTCATGGTGAAAGACTCGCTGTTGACATACGTAATATGATTTACGATGTAGGAGAACAAATGATCACAGAATATCTGGAAGAAAGAGATTTTGAAGGATTCAAGATAGATATCATGAAAACCCTGGCTATTGAGTCGCCTTATACTGAAAAAGAATTTTTTAGCAAGAGCACAGACGAAATGGCCGGGGCAATCTTCGAGCAGGTTTATGAAGCTTATCAGGAAAAATCAGATATCATTGGTGA
>CAZDWF010000100.1:0-12861 GCA_964508895.1 uncultured Bacteroidales bacterium | reverse complement strand
AGAGAAGGTTCAGATTATACAGCTTCCATCCTGGCAAATATTTTGGATGCTGAAGAATGTGTCTTCTGGAAAGATGTTCCCGGTGTAATGAATGCCGATCCTGATTCAAACTTAAATACAATATTAATTGATAAACTTTCGTATAAGGAAGCAATTGAGCTCACATATTATGGTGCTAAAGTTATACATCCTAAAACTATAAAACCACTGAAAAACAAGAATATACCACTGTTTGTTAAATCCTTTAAAAACCCTGATGGTGCAGGAACAATAATCAGTAATTTCAAACACCTCGACTTTATTCCAATGTACATTTTCAAGCAGGATCAGATATTAATAAGTATTTCTGCAAGGGATTTGAGTTTTATAACAGAAAGTAGTCTTCACAATATATTCGGACTAATATCAGATCATGGAGTTAAGATCAATTTAATGCAAAGTTCCGCAATAAGTTTTTCAATCTGTGTTGATAATTCTGAAAAGTCAGACATTTTGATCAGTGATCTGCAAAAAGATTTTCTCGTTAAGTATAATGAAAATCTTGAGATCATAACTATCAGACATTATAATGAAGAAGCCATTGAGAAGGTATTAAAGGATAAAATGGTAATAATGGAACAACGAAGCAGGTCAACTTTACAAATGGTAGTGGATAATAATTAGCTCCAGGCTTCACTCATCAAAACCTTTCTTATGATTATTATATAGTTTAGTTAGTCCATAGCTTATTCCCATGGTAATAAGGATCACCATTCCTCCTCCAATTGGTACTCCTCCACCTATTGGACCGCCATTACCGGATCCGGGATCAGGTTGCGACATTATTGGAAAGCTCAGCATTAGTAACATTATCAATAGGGACAAATATCTTATTAGTCTTTTCATGTTCAATTTTGTTTAATAATTATAAAAATTACCAGAGCCTGATCTTTTGGGAATAAGATATATTGTGATGTATGAGTTTTAATATATATATTCCAGGTGACAGACTTAAGGATATCTGATTGTCTCCTTTGCAAATTCCCTTATTAAAAAGCTTTTGTCCACTCAAACTAAAAACAAACAGATCTGCATTGTAAGGTGTTTCAATCATTAAATTATTATCGCTTACAGAAATGTTAAAAGAAGTATATTCGTATTCTTCTAGAACTGTCAAGTTTGTAAAATGAAGTATAAACCGAAAAGGATCAGATCCACTATGATAGCTGAAATTATACAATGAATCCAATCTAAGGTCTATATAATTTCCTGTCAGCAGGTCTTCAAGCATAATTCCAATATCATCAGCAAATGTTTCCATTCCATTTGAATTCAGGATAAAATCTCCATCCGATCCTGTAACGAATTCAATATTCACATTCTGGCTTTGATTTATTACCGGAATAGTATTTATAGCTAACACTGAATTATCCTCTGCCCTGCAAAAAATATTGGGAGCTGATTCTAATCCAGCTAACTTTTGTGCATCAAACTGGCTATCATAAGCTAATGTGGCATTGGGATTAAAAGAAATAAATGTTTCATCGGAAAATTCATTTTCAGCTATAACTTTTATGGATAGGTATTCAAAGATTGTATTGTCATATATTCCGTCATTACCATTAACCCTTGAATCCAAAGGAATTACAATTGAAGGCAACATATTATTTGCTTTCACAAAGAAACCCTGGCAGGCAGGAATGATCCCATTGCTAATATTTCCAATACTTCCATTCCAGTATATGTATCCACCATTATCTTCCGACCATATTGCAATAGACGCATCAATATTGGATTTAATCCAGCTTCCTTCGTCCCAATCAATAGATGACGGAAAGGGATTTCCCACAAGGTTATATCCTGAAAATAAAGGATTGCTTACTGATGGAGAATAAGAGATCTCCGGAGAAACATCATCATTTACAAAATTCCCGCTAAAGCTCACAATAGAACTCCCTCCTTCAAGCCAGCATGAATAAGCCATTCCTGAATAAAGCTGGTTTCCTGAATACAGGCTTTCCCATTCTTGTGTTTCCTCTTTCCAACTTCTGACAAATGTGGTTGAAGGAAAAACATCAATAACATCGCTTGAGTCGATCGGAGGTGAAACAAAATGATAAATGGCATTAGGATCATCTTTAGTACTTATTCCACCACTAACAAACAACTCTACAATTGATTTCCCATCGATCAATATGTTTTCATGATTTGATATCACAGCAGTTTCATTTGCATTGGCCTGAAGTATAAGATTATGACAAAATCCTGTATCCGGTACTGATGGGAAATTACTTGCATTTATATTAATGATAACATCAAGAGCTATATCAGGAAAATAATCAATTGCTCCGACATCATCCCAGTTTGATATACTGTTCCAGTCTGCAGAACTTCCACCATTCCAGCTAATAGTATCTCTGTACAAGCCTGGTGTAAATTTTGTTGTTGCACTGGAAGGCCTGATCACCCAATCTGTTTCGTCCCAGTTGGTTTTTGCCGACAAACTATTATATCTGCGGCTTGCTTTTGAATCAGTATATTCCCAATTTTCACCTGTGCCATCCTGATCTATTACACCGTACGAATCTATTAATGTTCCACTGGCGTAATTCCCATCCTTAAAAAGGAAATATCCATCATCTCCATTTCCATAAACTATCCCACTTATCTTGTCAGGAGTAAATCCATAATTACTGATAAACTGGGTTTCATTATATGCTACAATATAGTTTTCACCTGCATCAATGCTTCCTGTAAGTTGAACTGATTGCCAGGTGGTTCCATTAGACTGACGGCATAAGTACCAGGTTTGAGTTTGAAAGTCAAGTGATCCTGAATTGGGATTAAACAATTCAACAAACCTGGCCTTATACTCATCAGATGGATCTGCCACTTCGGTAATAATGAGAATATCATTATTAGCCGAAGCAAACATTGTATGTATCATAAAAAATAAAAAATAAAAAAAAGAGCCTTTATTAAGAAGATTAAGGAATATGGATCTCATTATTTTTTGTATTATTAATTGTTAATTATTATATCCTTTCACTCTCTTAATACAAAAACAGTCAAAAAGTGCCCCTGAAAAATAAAAAAACCGCCAAATCATCATGAAATGGCGGTATATCAATAATTACGGGATATCCCGTTTTGTAGATTTTATATATCTTCAGGAATTACAATAGGAAAGTCATAATTGAAATCTTCATACCTCATATACTTTAAGATATTCATCATAAAATCGACATAAGCATCTGAGAACCTGAATGTATCCGTGTTGTAATATTCTTCAGGAAGTGGTTTGTTGCCAATATCTCCCATATCAATGGATGATGTATTAAATTCCTCAAGCTCTATATAAGGTACGATCTTTGACACTACCGGCATCTGACCATACTCTTCTCTTAAAAGCAAATCTACAATCTTATCAGCCAGCGTCATGGTAAGTCTTTTATCATATTTTCTACAAGCACCTGAGCGTGCATAATATCCGGAGATCTGGGCTCTTGCTTCAATTCCTAATTTCTTCGATATCTCTGATGCAATAACACCACTAATGCCACCAAAACGTGGATGGCCATATTCATCAAGCTCTGATGATGCATATACAACATCTAATTTCCCTTTTTCTTCATCATACCATCTTACACCTTCTGATACAGGAATGATCAGAGATTTTTTTGGTGAATTCATATAGGCTTCTTTAAGCATTTCGAAGAAAAGATCTTTCCTTTCTTTGGTCATCTCGAATTCAGGTATCAATCCCATGCTGGCTCCACCAAAGATGGCTGTTCCTGTTAGCCATCCGGCATCACGACCCATTACTTCAAGTATTACGATCCTGGAATGGGACTCAGCAGTAGTTTTTAAATTAGCTGTAAATTCAGCAATAGCTTTTGATGCAGAAGGGAAACCAGGACATAACACTGCTTCAATCTCCTTACCATTATAATTATGCATTGTCCTGGTTCTGAGATCATTGTCAATAGTCTTAGGAAAACCTATCACAGGAATACCTTCAGTTTCATATAATCTTTTTGCAGCTCCATTGGTATCATCTCCGCCTATGGTAACCAATACGTCAATCTTATATCTTTTAATATTGTTAAGTAATTGAGGCACCCTGTTTTCAGGATTCTTCTTTGATGGAAATGGATTGGTTCTGCTTGAACGAAGTGCAGTACCGCCATACCATCCGTTATATGGTTGGTTTGTCAGGTCAACAATGTCACCTTCACCTAATAAACCTTTCCATCCCTGGCGTATACCCAGCACCCTGAAGCCAAGCATTGAAGCCCTGTTCCTAACAGATTCTATACTGGAGTTTATGGCAGGAGTATCACCTCCTCCCGATAAAATAGCTAATGTCTTTCCCTTAAATAATTTATTTTTCTGCATTCTGTATTTATTTTATTTTCAATTACAAAATTTAACAATTTAAATTATAAATCAAACTCTTTCCTGATCTTATCTGCAAGAACTTTTGCAAGCCTGAATTTTGATTCCTGTGAATATCCAGCAATATGAGGAGTGATAATAACTCTCTCAGACTTAAGTAAGTATTCAAGGTCTTTTGGTATATATTCACTATTTAGAGCTTCGAATGTTCCTGATTCATATTCTATTACATCCAGGATGGCCGCGGCCACCCTCTTTGACTTCATTGCCTCTACAAGATCTGCAGTATTAACAACTTTTCCTCTGGAAGTGTTTATGAAAATAATAGGTTTTGAAAACTTGTTCAGATAGTCTTTTTCAACGAGATATAATGTTTCATCATTCAGCGGGATATGCAAAGATAGTATATCACTTTCCCGGAAGATATCCTGCATGCTCACCTCCCTAACAAATTCATCACTGAAATCTCTTTTATACTTATCATAGGCAATAACATCAACACTAAAACCCTTTAATCTTCGGGCAAAGGCGGCTCCCATATTGCCATATCCGATGATCCCTACTGTCTGGCCCATTAGTTCCAATCCTCTGTTCTCTTCTCTTCTCCAGATACCGGATGTCACTTCCGTATTTGAAATATGTATTCTGTGTAATAAACTCAACAGCATCCCAATAGTATGCTCCCCCAGAGAATCACGATTTCCTTCCGGGGAGTTTATACACCTGATACCTTTTGCTTCAGCATACTCAACATCAATGTTTTCCAATCCAGAACCTGCCCTTGCAATGAATTTCAATCTTAAAGCTTTCTCAAGTAAGTTTTTATCTAATCTGATTTTGTTCCTGATTATAATACCTTCATAATCCTTAATAATTTCAAGGTATCCAGTATAATCCAGATCAGGGAAATATTGAACATCAAAACCCATGTCCTGCAATTCAGTTTTCAGAATATCATGTGTGCTATCTATAAATAAGACTTTGGGCATACTACTATTTCAATTTAGCCAGCTTGGAATATCTGTAAAATTACAAATTAAGTATTGACTTGTACCATATAAAATTATTTTATATCAAGCCGGGTTCATCTTTATTTCAAATTCAACAATATCGAATCTGATCCTATCTAACACATAATTAATACCTGTTTATATAATATTCTATAATAATCCTGGTCTTGCATTAAATAGGGTATCTCTTTTTAATTTCCCTTTTTATTATAACTTTGTTATCGATTTTCCTCAAAGCAGATAATATTGTAAATCAGGGAATTGAAATGGCTGGAATGTGGACAATAATGGTTAGGGTTATTCTCAGGAACAGGTTACTTATACTGATCCTGATTGCTCTTACCACTGCCTTTATGGTTTATAATGCCCAGAAAGTCAAGCTTTCATATACTTTTTCCAAGATGCTTCCTCAAAGCGATACAGCATATATTGTATATGAAAAGTTTAAGGAACAATTTGGTGAAGATGGCAGTGTAATGTTTATCGCCATCCAGGATCCTGATATTTATAATCTTGAAAAATTTAACGACTGGTATGATCTGGCGGATCATATAAAAGATATTAATGGAGTTGAAGGAGTTGTTTCGGTTGCAAGGGTTTTTAATCTCGTAAAAAACGATACAGCTTCATTATTAAACTTTCTTCCAGTGGTAAATCAAAAACCTGAAACACAGGAAGAAATGGATAGTATCAAGAAAGTAATTCTATCTCTTCCTTTTTATGAGAATTTCCTGTACAATCCTGAAACAGGTGTTACACAGCTGATGGTAACACTTGACAAAAACATGCTTAATACCAAGGAAAGGGTTGGATTGATCAATGACATAAAAGGAAATGCTGATGCTTTCGGAGAAAAGCATAGCCTTGAAATACATTATTCAGGATTGCCATATATACGAACGGTCACAGCAAAAACACTTGAAGATGAGCTTAAATTCTTCATCTACCTTGCAGCCATAATTGCTTCAGTAATATTATTTATCTTTTTCAGATCATTGAGGGCTGTTCTTATTCCAATGCTTATAATGGGAATGACTGTTTTCTGGGTTCTGGGAAGCATGGCTTTATTTGGATTTAAGATATCAATGCTCACCGGGATATTACCTCCATTAGTAATTGTAATAGTAGTTGAGAATTGCATTTTCCTCCTGAATAAATACCAGACCGAGTATAAGATCCACAGGAATAAAATAAAAGCGATCTCAAGGGTTATTCAAAGAATTGGTAACGCTAATCTTCTCACTAACGCTACCACTGCTGCAGGATTTGCTGCTTTCACCATTACAGGGAATCGCTTATTAACTGAATTTGGAATCATTGCCTCAGTTAATATCCTCGTTGCTTACATACTTACTTTACTCATCATACCAATAATTTATAGCTATCTGCCACCACCAAAGGACAAGCATATTCAATACCTGAGTAAAAGTTTTGTAAACAGCTTGGTAAACAAAATAGTTTTTATCGTACAAACTAAAAGAAAACTTATTTATCCTGTTTCCGGGGCTATTATTTTTATAGGGGTTCTGGGTGTTATTAGATTAGAGACAACAGGAAACATTGTTGATGATATTTCAAAAAGTCATAAGCTATATAAGGATCTTATGTTCCTGGAGAAAAACTTTAAAGGTGTAATGCCACTTGAAATATCCATTGATACAAAAAAAGAAAATGGCCTCTTTGAAAACAATGCCAGGGCACTTTATAAGATGAAACGTCTGCAGAGGGTCGTAACACGTGATTCCCTGTTCAGTCAGTATTTTTCAAGGCCATTGTCAATTATTGATGGTATCAGTTTCATCTATCAGGCTCATAAGGGAGGAGATCCAAAATATTATATTTTACCTCCACCCACCCAACTAAATGAGCTAAAGGAATATACCAATAATGCCAGTACTAATAATACATTCCGCTCATTTATCGATAGTACAGGAAGAATTACCAGGATGAGCATACAAATGGCAAATATTGGCACCAAAGAAATAGAAATGATTACTGACAGTATTCGACCGCTTATCAATAAGATCTTTCCTCCGGAAGATTATGATGTTAGCATGACTGGTACTTCAGTTGTATTTTTAAAAGGATCAAAATTCCTGGTGAATAATCTGCTATCCAGTTTATTGCTTGCACTTGTGGTTATTTCGATATTAATGGCATTGCTGTTCACTTCATTCAGAATGATTGTAATATCAATTATTCCAAATCTAATTCCGCTTCTAATGACGGCAGGCTTGATGGGTTATACAGGAATTCCGATAAAACCAAGTACAATTCTGATATTTAGTATTGCACTTGGTATTTCTGTAGATAATGCCATTCATTTTCTCTCAAGATACAGGATATACCTACGATACAACAACTGGAATATTAAAGAATCTGTACTTGGAGCACTTAAGGAAACTGGATTTTCTATGATCTACTCCTCAATAGTTCTCTTCTTTGGATTCTCTATATTTATACTTTCTTCTTTTGGAGGTACTGAAGCACTGGGCTATCTGGTAACCTTTACACTTGTTGTTGCTCTATTGTCAAATCTTTTTATTTTACCGTCATTATTATTAACTTTAGACAAGTATATAACAACGAAAACTTTTAAAGATCCATTCCTGGAAATATTTGATGAAGAAGAGGATGTAGACCTTGACGAACTTGAGATCGAGCAGATTGATACAAGAGGATCTGCATAGAATTTTTCTTCCAGGATGAAGTTTAAATTAAATAATACTATTATGAAAGGTATAATCTTAGCAGGTGGTTCCGGTACGAGACTCTATCCTATCACCATGGCAATAAGTAAACAACTAATGCCAATCTATGATAAGCCTATGATCTATTATCCCCTGTCAACACTTATGATGGCAGGAATCAACGAAATACTTATTATCTCAACACCACAAGATCTTCCAGGATTTGAAAGGTTGCTTGGAAATGGGGAAAATATAGGTTGCAAGTTTTCATATGCTAAGCAGGAAATTCCTAACGGGCTGGCTCAGGCTTTCGTTATCGGAGATAAGTTTATAGGAAACGATAAAGTAGCTCTAATCCTTGGTGATAATATTTTTTATGGGACTGGATTGGAAGAATTGCTTATGCAGTATCAAGATCCTGATGGCGGAGTTGTTTTCGCATATCATGTTTCAAATCCATCAAGGTATGGTGTGGTAGAATTTAATGATACTAATAAAGCCATTTCTATTGAAGAAAAACCACCACAGCCAAAATCGAACTATGCCGTTCCTGGATTGTATTTCTATGATAATACCGTGGTGGATGTTGCAAAAAATATTAAACCCAGTACCAGGGGAGAATATGAAATAACTGATATTAACAGGCATTATCTTGAAAAAGGGAAATTAAAAGTTGGTATTCTAGACAGAGGTACAGCCTGGCTTGATACAGGAACATTTGAATCCTTGATGCAGGCTTCACAGTTTGTGGAGGTTATTGAACAACGACAGGGATTGAAAATTGGTTGTATTGAAGAAATTGCATACAGAAAAGGGTTTATTAATAATGAGCAGCTTAAAAAAATTGCAAATCCATTACTTAAAAGTGGGTATGGTAATTATTTAATGTCTCTGACAAAATAATACAGGAAATAAAAGAAATTATGCATCAGCTTGAAGAACTTCTACAGATTATTGAAGATGCAATAAAGGAAATTCCTCTTGATAAGAAACCTGACGATCTTTATCAGCCTATTTCATATACTATGACTCTGGGAGGCAAACGATTACGTCCTATTCTATGCCTGATGTCATGCGAAATGTTTGACGGAAACATTAATGATGCCTTGAATGTAGCCGTTGGAGTAGAGATCTTTCATAATTTCACCCTTCTCCATGATGATATTATGGATGATGCTCCTATTCGCCGTGGACAGCCTTCGGTATATAAAAAATGGAACCAGAATATTGCAATTCTCTCAGGAGATACCATGTTTGCCCTTGCTATGAGAAAAATTGCAGAATCTCCAATAAATGCAGTAAAAGAGGTAATGGATGCTTTCGCACAAACTGCAATTGAGGTTTGTGAAGGACAACAATATGATTTGAATTTCGAGTTAATGCAGGATGTTAGTATAGCAGAGTATATTGAAATGATAAGACTTAAAACAGCTGTATTACTAGGATGTTCAGTTAAATCAGGAGCAATTATCGCAGCTGCTGATAAAACTTTTCAGGATGAGATCTATGAATACGGTATTAAGCTTGGAATTGCTTTTCAGCTTAAAGATGATCTTCTTGATACATATGGGGATGAAAAGTTATTTGGGAAAAAAACCGGTAATGATATAGTTAACAATAAAAGAACATATCTCTTACTTAAAGCTCTTGAAAAGGCAAATGATGAACAGAAGAATGAAATAAAACTTTTGTTAAATCAATCTACACTCACAGAAGATGATAAGATCAAAAGGATGATTGAAGTTTATGATCAGTTAAATATTAAAACTGAAACAGAAAACAAAATATTGGAGTATTATCAGAAAGCTAAAAATATCCTGTGCGAAATTAATATTGATGAAAATAAAAAGGTAATAATTAAAGAGTTTTCTAAGCGCTTATTGAACAGGGTGAAATAATTCAGCTGTTATCCATTAATGTATTCCTCTCATTTAAAAGTTTTTCATTTTCTAACTGTAGTTCCTCCCAGCTTAGCATCAATGAGTTTAGCTTTTCTTTTGTGTGCTCATATTTTGAGTATATTCCTTTGTCTTCTATTTTTTTCTGATTATCCACAGGATTTGTAAGTATAGCATCCATATCTGTAAGCCATTTCTCATTTTTTTCAATTTCCTGTTCAAGGATCGTCAACTCGTTCTTTATCCTACGCAGATCTTTTTCCAACTGTTTAGATTTTAACCATTTATTCTTACTCTTAGATGTTTCCTTAGCTGAGTTTGCAGAATTCTCCAGAATTTTGGCATTCAGATCCTTTAAACTTTTTAATCTTCTTGTTTCCAGGAAATCGTAAATATCACCCAGGTATTCCTTTATATTTCTGTTTTTAAATTCAAACACCTTATTGGTTAGCCCCTGTAAAAAATCTCTGTCATGTGAAACCACTATTAAGGTACCATCAAATTGAAGCAAAGAATTTTTAAGCATATCTTTCGATCGCATATCCAGATGGTTTGTTGGTTCATCCAGGATGAGAAAATTCACAGGAGTGAGTAAAAGTTTAGCGAGAGAAAGCCTCGATTTTTCCCCTCCAGATAATACTTTTACTTTCTTATCAACTGCATCTCCGCTGAAAAGAAATCCCCCAAGTATATTCCTGACCTTGGACCTGAAATCACCGACAGCAATATCATCAATAGTTTCATAAACAGTTTTACCCGGATCCAGCATATCCCATTGATCCTGAGAATAATATCCAATCTGAACATTATGGCCATATTTTAATTCACCATTATATTCGATAACTCCAGCTAAGATTTTACTTAATGTAGTTTTTCCTTCCCCGTTCTTCCCAACAAATGCGATACTGTCGTTCTTAATTACTGAAAATTCAATTTTATCCAGTACCAGGTTTTCATTATATTTCTTAGAAAGGTTCTCAGAGCTAACAATAACCTTGCCTGCCCTTGGAGCAGGTGGAAATCTGAATTGAAAAGTAGATTCGTCGATGCCATCAATATCTATTTCCTGCATTTTCTCAAGCATCTTAACTCTTGATTGGACCTGCTTTGCTTTAGTATTCTTATACCTGAACCTTTCAATAAACCTCTCAATCTGTTTCACCTGCTTTTGCTGATTGCTGTAGTTTGCAATTTGTTGTTCCAATCTTTCTTCGCGCATCAAAATATATTCAGAATATCCGGCTCTATAATCAAAGATCCTTTGATCAGAAATTTCAATAGTTCTGTTTGTTATATTATCCAGGAAAGCTCTATCGTGCGAAACAATAATTACTATGCCCAAATAATTTACCAGGAAATCTTCCAGCCATTGAATTGATTCTATATCGAGATGATTGGTAGGCTCGTCAAGCAAAAGGATATTTGGCCTGGCCAGCAATATCTTTGCAAGTTCAACACGCATCTGCCATCCCTGGCTGAATTCCGATAATGGCCTGTATAGATCCGAAGAGGAGAATCCGAGACCTTTCAGTACTTTCTCCGTATCGCCTTGAAAACTATTACCACCAATGATATTATATTTCTCATTTAAATCAGATATTTGATGCAGTATTTTCTCATAATCTTTTGAGTCATAATCCTCCCGGTAAGCAATATTATCATTTAGTTCATCCAGTTTTGATTTCAGTTCCAGTATTTCCTTAAAAGCAGTAATAGCTTCATCATAAACTGATTTAGAACTAATAATTTGTTTCTCCTGAGGAAGATATCCAACAATACTATCATTTGGAATAACAACTTCTCCTGTTTCGGCCAATTGTGTACCGCCAATAGCATTCAGTAAAGTTGTTTTCCCTGAACCATTTCTTCCAACCAAGCCAACTTTATCTTTATGCCCAAGCATAAAAGTAGCGTTTCGGAAGAGATAATTCCCTGAGAAATGTATGGATAGGTTACTTACTGATATCATTCTGCAAAAGTATGTATTATAAAGCGCCAAATTACAAGTAAAAGTCAAGTATGAAATCTCAAATCTCAAATAATAAATTCCAAGCAAATAACAAAACACAAAAATCAAATTACAAAATGCAGAAGTTAGCATTTTGCACCTTTGAGATTTTGGATTTGATCTTTGAAATTTGCTTGGAATTTACCACGCCTGCCAAAGCATGGCGGGCAGGTAATTTGGAGTTTGGTATTTACAAAAAAAGCCTCCGCAACGCGGAGGCTTTTTATATAGAGTTCCTCTAAGAGGATTTCATTTATTGTGCGATAAGAACTTTCCTAACGATTACTTCGTCTTCAGTTTCTATTTTCACCATGTAAACACCGGCTTCATAACTTGAAGTATTAATGCTAAGTAAATTATCATTAACTACTTTGTTGTTATAAACAACCTGTCCTACATTGTTAAGAATAGTAACGAAAGTGATATCCTTAGCAGATTCGATGTTCAGAACATCTTTAGCTGGGTTAGGATATACAGCAACACCGTCAATTGTAAGTTCATCAAAACCAACACAAGCAACTTCTGCATCGTCCATAGCAGCAGTATCAGACTCACAGTCATCATATACAGCTGTTACTTCATAGATATATATACCATCATCTGGTACAGTATCAGTATACGTTGTATCGGGGGTGAATGCTAATTCCGTTCCATCTCTATAAACTCTGTAACCAAGAAGATCACGGCTACCGTTATTATAGCTAGGAGGAGCACTTGGAGTACCGTAGTCCATATTCAGGTCACCCTGAGTACGTACAGTATTGTCAAGTCTTGGTTCCAGTGCTATAGTTTCACCATCTGTTGATTCAACCCATGCCTGTAAGTTCCAGTTAAGGTCGAAGCCATAGTTAGCAATTGGTTCCCATGCTCCCAGTGAG
>CAZDWF010000099.1:0-13390 GCA_964508895.1 uncultured Bacteroidales bacterium | reverse complement strand
GTTCCATTTGGAGCAAGATATCCCTCTGTATACCTGGCAGGTAAGAAATTGATTTTTTCGAATTACACTGCTGATGGTTATCAAGTAGCTGAATCCATTCTGGATCCTGAAAAATGGATACCATTAAGAAATGTCAAAAATAATTCCATTCGATTATTTGAATCAATTGTTAAGCAGGATGGCTTCAATATTGATACTGCTAAAATTCAGGATTCTTCATTTTCAGTAAAAAGATACAGGAGGATCACTAATTTATTCAATTTCCATTCCTGGGGACCTGTTTCAATCAATGCATCAAGCTATGAAATAAATCCAGGATTCTCCGTTATGTCACAAAACTTACTTAGCAGCAGCATCCTGGAAGCCGGTTATGCTTATAATCTAAATGAGGAGCTCGGTAAAATTTATGCGAATTACAGCTACCAGGGATTTTATCCTATAATTGATATAAGTGCAGATTACGGGAAGCGTCGGGGGAATTATACCATCAATGGACAAAATTCTGAATACCTCTGGAATGAAAGTAATTTTACAGCAAGCTTAAGATTGCCTTTGAGTTTGACGAGAAGCAAATATTATAAAGGAATTCAACCATCAGCTTCATTAACTCAAACTATCAGAAAGATGGATGCTTCAAGCAAAGTAAGGTTCTTTAAGGATGACATTACTACATTGTCTTCAGGAATCTATTTATATCATAAATTAAAAAAGTCTCCAAGAGATATTTATCCAAATTGGGGACAATCTCTTAACATACAATACAAATACACTCCTTTTGATGCCCGGATGAGCTCAATTTTCGCATTGCAGGCAAATTTATATTTCCCGGGGATTTTAAGAAATCACGGAATATATTTATATGCAGGATGGCAGGAACAGAAATTCGGTTATTATGAATATTCAACTATCGTAAGATATCCCAGAGGGTATACCAAAGAATTCAGCAACAGATTATTTTCCGGATCTCTTAATTATACTTTACCATTAGTTTATCCAGACTGGAACCTTGGACCTGTGGTTTATATTCAGCGATTACGAACCACTTTATTCTGGGATCATGCTTATGGAGAGCACATTAATACAAATAAAACATACAATTCACTTGGAATTGATCTGGTAGGTGACACCCATATTTTCAGGTTCATTGCACCTATTGAAATTGGTGTAAGATATATATATTTCCCTGAAAATCGATCCAGCACTTTCCAATTTTTATTTGGAATTAATTTTGATTCGTTTTATCTTGGACAAAGAAATAATTAACCATTATAATCATTTAATATCAAAACCATGGAATTTATAATTCAATTAGTTTTATCAGCACTTGCAGTTATTATTGCTGCATATCTCATACCAGGAATACATATTAGAAGTTTTTTCAACGCAATTATTATTGCGATTGTTCTTGCTCTGTTGAATATTTTTGTAGCACCCATAATGGAATTTCTAACCATACCTTTTACAATTGTTACGTTTGGATTATTCTTATTAGTAATAAACGCATTAATTATTATGATTGCGGGAGCTATTGTACCAGGATTCGAAGTTGATGGGTTCTGGTGGGCATTACTCTTCAGTATATTGCTTTCAATAGTCACCTACCTTATTGAACAACTTGCTTTAACAGAACTATTTAATATGACATAAGAATGAGAAACCGTATCATTGAGAAAAAAATCGAGATTGAAAGGATCATCTCAGCATGTGATGTTTGCTATATCGGCATGATTGACAAGGATAATAAGCCTTATGTATTACCTTTTAACTTTGGCTATAGAGATGATGTCCTTTACTTTCATTCTGCGGGATCAGGAAAAAAGATTGATATACTGAAACAAAACAATAATGTTTGTGCAGTATTTAGCATTGATCATGAATTAAAATGGGTAAACGAAGAAGTGGCCTGTAGTTATGGAATGAAATACAGATCTGTTTTGGCTCATGGTAAGGTTGAATTCATTGAAAACTATGACGAAAAGGTTGACGCATTAAGCGTGATCATGAGTAATTATTCTGAACTCGAATTCAAATACAACAAACCAGCAGTTGAAGGAGTAACTGTTTGGAAGGTAAAGGTTGAAAAATTTGAAGGAAAAGCACTGGGAGACTAAAAGAATTAAGAATTGATTTTATTTCTATTAATAAAAATCAATACTAAGATACTGAGAATTTTACCCAGTACTATGCCAACAATTGCACCCACAAGAACATCAGCCGGATAATGCACTCCGAGGTAGATCCTGCTATAAGCAATGAGAGAAGCCCAAATAAATATTGCCAATGAAAAATATTTCATTGATTTCCTGAGTAAAACTGACAAAAAGCCCGCGAGTGCAAAAGTGTTTGTAGCATGTGAAGAAATAAATCCGTGTTGTCCACCACATTTATTATTAACTAAATGCACCAGCCCTTGCAATTCTGGTTCATGGCATGGCCGCAATCTCATAATCGTATCTTTAAATAAATGAACGGATATCTGATCAGAAACTGAAATTAAAACTGCAACAAATACCAGCACTATAACTGCTTTCCATTTATACTTTCGTACTATCAGTATGAGAAAAAAAGCATACAATGGTATCCATATGTATTTATTACTGATCCAATACATCAGGAAATCAAAAAAAGAATTATGCAATCCGTTCAGGAAAAGGAAAAGCTCAGTATCTATTTGGTTTAGCCAGTCAAGCATTTAATTTTCTTTAATCATGTAATTCCTGCCAGATCATATCCTTTAATTCTGCAAGTCCTTTCTGAGTAACAGATGATATAAATACCCAGGGCACATCAGGCAATGTTGGTTTTATTTCTTTTATTAACTCCTCATCAAGCATATCTGACTTACTGATTGCCAGGATTATTTTTTTATCGAGAAGTTCAGGATTGTATTGTTTCAATTCATTTTTCAGGATGTAAAATTCTTTACTGATATCTTCAGCATCGGCAGGAACCAGAAACAACAGTACCGAGTTTCTTTCAATATGCCTGAGAAATCTCAATCCCAGCCCTTTACCTTCATGAGCACCTTCAATTATTCCAGGAATATCAGCCATCACAAACGATCTGTGATCATGATAAGAAACTATTCCAAGGTTTGGCCGTAAGGTTGTGAAAGGATAATCCGCAATTTCAGGTTTTGCAGCAGAAACAACAGACAGCAAAGTTGATTTTCCTGCATTTGGGAAACCTACCAGTCCGACATCCGCAAGCAATTTCAACTCCAGGATGATCCATTCTTCTTTTCCAGCTTCACCAGGCTGAGCATAACGTGGTGTCTGGTTTGTTGATGATTTAAAGTGATCATTCCCAAGTCCTCCCCTGCCACCTTCAAGCAAAACCTTTGTTTCTCCGTCTTTAGTGATCTCACATAATATTTCGTTAGTTTCAATATCCCTGGCAACAGTACCTAATGGCACTTCAAGAAATGCATCCTTGCCATCTGCACCAGTACTAGTCTGTCTTCCACCCGGCTCTCCATTTCCCGCCTTAACATGTTTGGTATATTTCAGATGAAGCAGAGTCCAAAGCTGAGCATTCCCCTGCAGTATTATATGTCCTCCCCTGCCTCCATCACCACCATCAGGACCACCTTTAGGTACAAACTTCTCCCTGCGAAGGTGAGCTGATCCAGCTCCTCCTTTGCCTGAACGGCAGTTTATTTTAACATAGTCTATGAAGTTCGGATTAGCCATGCCACGGAATTTTGCTAACAAAGATAGCGAATAGAAGAGTAGGTACAAAATTCCGTGGATTGCAAATTGCAAAATGCATATTATCAAATTAAAATCTATAAAAGATTTTCAATAGTTTTGAAATTTGCATTGTGCATTGTGCAATTATTCAGAATTTACAACGTAAATATCCGGATAGTTCCTCCCGCCCTCATCATAATCAAGTCCATACCCAACAATAAAATCATCAGGAATTTCCATGCCGAGGTAATCGATGGTATAGTCTTCTTCAAAGGCATTTGGTTTAAATAGTAAAGCGGCCAGCTTAACATCGGCAGCACCTTTATCCTTAAATTTCTTTTTGGCATAAGCCATGGTTGTTCCTGTATCGATAATGTCTTCTACAAGCACCACATTTCTTCCTTTGACATCCCGGGTAAGTCCCATTATTTCTTTGACTTTTCTTGTACTTTTCATTCCCTGGTAAGATGACAATCGGATAAAGGCAATTTCACAATCGAAATCAAAATGGCGTATGAGATCTGCAGCAAAAACATAGGCACCATTCAGTACAATAATAAAGAGAGGATTTTTGTCTTTGAGATCGGGGATCATTTTTTCAGCAACAGTCTTAACTCTTTCCTGAATCTTATCCCTAGTGATATATAATTTGAATTCCTTATCGTGGACCTTGATTCTTTTCATGTATTTGATTCTTATATAAGCAAAAGTACTATTTTTCGCGTCATGCATTACGCGTCACGAATCATCATTTATTATCATTTTACCACCACAATATCCATATTTTAAATATTTTTGCAAAAAACAAACACAATGACACCACAAGTAAGCATTATTATGGGAAGCACATCCGATCTTCCTGTTATGGAAAAAGCAGCAAAGATACTGGACGAATTTGAGATCCCTTTCGAAATAAATGCCTTATCAGCTCACAGAACGCCTGAGAAAGTTGAGGAGTTTGCAAAAAATGCAAAAGACAAAGGAATAAAAGTGATCATTGCAGGAGCAGGAATGGCAGCACATCTCCCGGGAGTTATTGCAGCCATGACTCCCTTACCAATAATCGGAGTTCCAATTAAAGCAAGCCTCGATGGTGTGGATGCACTTTACAGCATAGTACAGATGCCTCCGGGAATTCCTGTTGCAACAGTGGGTATCAATGGAGCTATGAATGCAGGATTGCTTGCTGTACAGATACTGGCTAGTGGAGATGAGGGGCTTATGCAGAAATTTATCACCTACAAAGAAAACCTTAAGGGTAAGATTGTTAAGGCTAATGAGGAGCTGAAGGAGGTTAGTTTTAAGTATAAGACCAATTGAGTTCAGAGAAAAGAATTTAGACAAAAGAGTTCTGAAATAAGAATTCTGACAAAGGAGTTCTGAAAGGGGTGCGAACAGCCATCTTCTGCGTGATTAAAGAGAACCGCAGAGGCGCAGAGATTTGAATCTTGCGATTTGTGTCTTGAATCTATTTTCTCACAAACTTCCCGGTATAAATGTGATCACCTGAATTGATCTTTAGCAGGTAAATTCCGGGTGAAAGATCAGATACATTTAAGGCATTATTATCGATCAACCCATGATCGTGAATCTTACCTCTAACATCAAAGATTTCAAATCTCAAATCATCCAATATCTGGTGTCTGGCATCCTGCATCCTGATATACAATATCTCATCAACTGGATTCGGATACAATTTAATCTTTAAACGGGCCTGGTACTCCGGCACCCAAAAGGTATTGGTCCAGGATTGTTTATTGAAGTTGCAGAGGAAATATGCATTCCTGGAAGAAAACACTGCTGTATCTCCTAAATAAATCAGTCCTTTGAAATTTCCAGTTAAATAAACATCTTCACTCCTATTGCTTGTGAGATCATTTAACCATATTGCTTTACTAATGGGTCCTCCTCCTGTTGTCAACCATAGAGAGTTATCAGTTGTTGAATATTCTCCTACTAAAAATCTGCCAACATTGTCAAGTAAAGTGTCACTGGTATATACCTGGCTATCATATGAAACAGAACCTGCAATCCATATTCGTTTTCCAGCAGCTTCAATAGATTTCAAATATCCCCCACGTTCTAAATGAATAGCTTTATGATCTATTAAATCTCCTGAATCATTAAACTTAAATAAAAATGCGGCATAAGTTTCCAGACTATGAATTGTATCATTGTGAATAAATACATCACAATCATTGTAGGCATTCAGGAAATAATAAATGTTATCTACAGAATCTGTAATTAAAGACACATGATCATGAAGAGATTTGTATGAATTTATGGCAGTAAGCCAGTTTATTTCACCAAGCAGACTTATGCTACCAAGCAATAAATTAGCCGAGGAGTAACAAACAATAGTATCCCCATTCCAAAAAAAACTCTCATCAAATGAACCTGTAAAAATCACATTACCTGAATTATCGCATGAGATTCCTGAGATATCATCAACAGAGCCAAGAGTATCAGAATAGTCGATATGCCAAAGCTCTGTCCCATTGGCATCAATTGAAGTTATTTTTAACCCATTATGATATCCTCCACTAAAGATGATATTATTTTCATACATACATGCACATTCTGTTTCATCCTCATTAACATACAACCATAGCCTTTCACCTTCTTCATTCATTTTAAGAGCAAACATCTGATCAGCCCATCCTGACCAAGTATACACAACAGTATCAATAAGACATAATGAATCACTAAAGTTCCCAACGATAATGATATTATTATCTATATCAACACCTAAATATTTTATATTCCCTCCTTCAGTATAGTTAAGTTTTGCAAAAGGTTTTAACCATTCAAATTCACCTTCTTCATCAAACTTGCTGATAAAAGTATTTAAGTCGTTCATAGCATAAATAGTATGTCCGTCTATATTTATATAATCAGTAAAATTCCCAACAAGGTATAATGAATTATAATTATCGTGTTCAACAAAGGAAGAATAAGTGGTACCATTGGTAGTAAGAGTTTGAACCCAGGTATCCTGTGAGAATATATTCATTGATAATAAAATCATCAAATGGAATAATAATATCAACTGAGTTCCTTTCATTGCTTTAAAAACTTTAGAGAATTACAACTTTCATCAGAATAAATTGAAAGAATATACATTCCACAATCCAGATCGTAAATAGGAATGCTTCTACCGGAAACATAACCTTTCTTAATTATCCTTGAAGTAATATCCCGTATCAGGTATTTTAGTCTTCCTATCTGTTGTTCACTTACCCCCTTTAGTCTCAAAAATTCTTTCCCAGGATTTGGATAAACCGTAATCTCAGAAACTCTATAAGGTCTTTCCCTTTCCCCCCAGAATGAAGTATTACATGGTATTGTATCGTTTTTATAGTAATATAGAATATCATTTATCCTTTCCTGCATAACCTTGACACCACCGATGTTATCTCCCTGATAATCTCTTCCAAATACCAATGCAATGTCAACTTTTAGTGTAGTATCTGCCTTAAAATCAAACGGACCATGAGACCCAAGTAGAATATAAGATTCAGGAATCATACCTGCAGTCATGCATGACCACCCATTTAAAGTATCCACAGGATCTCCGGAGAAGATATAATTTGTGGGTATCGAACCATAAAGGCCACTTCCTCCATAAGTAAGTGGTCTTCCGTCTCTAAAGATGGATTTCATATAGTTATAATATTGCAAACCATATTGTGGATGCCCGGCAGGCCCATTATCATAAAAACAAATAGAATTATCCAGGCTTTGATTTAAGAATGTCAATGATTGCGCAGGAGGATGGTTCCCATAGGTATATGGTGAAATATATTCATGCTTTCGGCCATTATATCCAAAGATTGAATAGGGAACCCGAGATCGGAAATCATCAGGTATCTGGAGTCCTGATAATTGCCGGATAAGAATTTCTAATTTCCCGGGATAGCCAGATGATGCACCACTTTTGACCTCGTTATTCGTTATTCTTTAACCACAGTGGACGCTAAGGTTATCGTTAAGGCGCGCAAAGACTTTTGATATTCCATCAATCTTCAATACTTCTTAATTCTGACTCTGTACTTCTTTCAAAATTCCTTTTTCTGAATTCAGAATTCTTTTTTCCTGATAAGGTACAGTCCATCTCTAACAGGTAAAAGAATTTTTTCAAGATTTTTGTTTCTTCGCACCATCTTATTAAACTTCTTGATATCAGCAGTATCCTTATCTTGTTTTTCCTGTAAAACCCTTCCTCCCCAGAGCACATTATCGGCAAGAATATAGCCTCCGGGCTTGACTTTATCAATGATGAGTTTGTAATATTGGGTATACTGGTTCTTTGATCCATCGATAAAAACCAGGTCAAATTCCATATCAAGTTCAGGAATGATCTCCAGGGCATTACCTACACGAAAATCTATTGCATCCTCAATTTTCGCTTTCCTGAAATATTTTCTTGCGACATATGCAATTTCTTCGTTTGAATCAATTGTAATGATCTTACCCCCATCCTGCAAACCTTTTGCAAAACATATTGCACTGTATCCTGTATAGGTTCCAATCTCCAATACATTTTTCGGCTTTATCATGCAACTTATCATTTCAAGCAACTTTCCCTGGAAACTTCCACTTAGCATATTTGGGTTTACTACATTGATATGAGTTTCTCTTTCGAGCTGTTGTAATAAGCTACCATCATGATTTGTATACTCTTCAGCATACTTCATTATTTCAGGATCAATGAACATGTTTATTTTGATTTATAAATGAGTGAACTGATCTCATCCATTGCGAATATCTCATTTGCAACTTCCATTAATTCCTCAGCAGTTATTGACTCTATTCTTTTATTGATAGAAGCAAGAGTATCAATCTTTTTCTCCATGATAAAACTTCTTCCCATAGAAAGCATCTTATTCAGGTTTGATTCAAAATTGATAGCAATTTGTCCTATCATTTGGGTTTTTGCCCTTTTCAGCTGAGAAGATCCCAGTTTTTTCTCTCTAAGGTCTTTCAATTCTTTCATGACCAGATCTTTTGCTTTCACAAAAGTATTGTTGGCCGTACCCATATAAATTCCCCAGATACCAGTATCTGTATAATGATGGTAAAAAGACTCAATCTGATAGGCATATCCGAATTTTTCCCTCACCATAAGATTTAAGCGGGAATTCAATCCTGGCCCACCCAGATAATTATTAAGCAGTACAAGCGAAAGCCTGTTATTATGGCTACGTGAATATGCTCTAGACCCAAGCATACTATGCGTTTGATAAGTAGATTTTTCCTTTACAATATCAAAGGGTTTATAATCGTTTAAAGGCTCTCTTGTAACTTTGTCAATTCTTTCCTTAGCCGATCCAAAATATTTATTTGCAATTCTTTCCACCTTTTTGAGGTCATGGTTACCCACAGAGCTCAACACCATCTGATCGGTATTGTAGTTTCTTTTTACAAATTCAAGTACTTCTTCTTTAGTGATCTTTTTCACATGTTCAGGATCTCCCAGGATGTTCCGGCCCAGCGAATGACCACTGAATATCTGCTCTTCAAACTCGTCATAAATAAGTTCGTATGGCGAATCTTTATAAGAATAAATCTCTTCAATAATTATATCTTTTTCCTTTTCCAGTTCTTTTTGTGGAAAGGTAGAATTAAATGTAATATCACTAATAAGTTCAAAAGCCCTGTCGTAAAACTCATTCAGGAAGGTAGCATAGATACAGGTTGTTTCTTTAGTTGTAAATGCGTTTAGTTCTCCACCGACGCTTTCAAGCCTGTTAAGAATATGATATGCCTTTCTTTTAGAGGTTCCTTTAAACACCACATGCTCAAGAAAATGTGCCAATCCTTCTTCTCCAATAAGCTCGTCTCTGGTTCCCACATTGATAAAAAGGGCACAATGGGAAATCGGGCTGTTAACCTGGCGATGTACCAGGTTTATTCCATTCTTCAGTTCAATTTGATCTATCATAAGATTATAGCTTGATAGCCAGCAGTAGTTGTTTAAGTTAGTTTTTGAGAACAGCAGGATATTTCTCGTCCAGATAAATCCAGAATAAAGTCATTGAATACAGTTTACCACCCATTTCTACCATTTTAACAGGTGCAATTCCCACTACTTTCTTTTTTATCTCCAGTGTATTCTTATCTATTTTCCATTCTTCCAGAAACCTCAGCTTGGTAATATCTCCCCTATCAAGTCTGGTCACTATCATAGTATCATACTCTTCATAAGGAGGTGTGGTTCTCTGAATTGTCTTATATGTTGTATCAATACCAATTTTCCGTATATCATCCGGTGTAAGCAGTTCATTAAAATAATCATAAACTTCAATTTCACCATTTAATGCTTTATTAAATAATCCTTTAACAAGCTCCTCCCTGTCAGGGCCCACAATATTATTCACCCACCAGTTTGCATCAACATCAGTGTTTTTAATTGGAACATCGTATTGAATACGTTCTGTAAGGACTTGGAACTTTTCTTCATTTTCGCAGGATAGAAGAATTGCAATTAATGCTAATAACAGCAAGAAACTTAGATTTTTCATAATTCAGGATATTATTGACTACTAAACCCAGGTTTAAATATTACACCTTTATTTTGTTTGCCATCAATTTCAATTTGTACCGGATTTTCAAAACGTATATGTCTTACAAATTCATCTTCATAAAAGACCTCTTTCTTATTCAGGAAATCAAGGTCGTAATAACCATCACTGATAAATGGATTTATGGTAAAATACCCTACTCTGAAAGATGTAAGGTTCTGGAAGAAATGGGTACCCTGGCTTGGGTCTATTCTGTAATCATCCAATCCTGATTCAACTATTACCCTTGCCATGGAGATCTGCGGCCATTTAACCGGGATACCGAGCCATGGATCTGCAGATCCCCATCTTCCAGGGCCAACAAGTATATAATTCTTGTTTTCCTTAATAAAGATATCGTTAATGTGTCCGACCTTATTTGCTATATCATGACTCTTTGAAGCATCGAATGTTTCAGGTTTAACATAAATGAAATCATGAACATCTTTTATAATGCCATTTCCCAGGGCCTGATCACACAAGATGATAGTATCTTTCTTTTTAACATCATCAAGCTTAAGGTTTATCGTTTCATCATTTTCAACTATAGGCCTGATCTGAAGGACATTGAAAACCCTGTCTTCCCCTTTCGGTGTATTCAACTCAACAGCAAATTCAATTTCAATAGGTTTTCCCATTTCCTTCTGTCCAATTTTCAGGATTTTACTAAGAATATCGGCCAAAGGAAAAACATTATGATTCAAAACATTGGAAAATGTAATCAGTTTTTTTCCTTCACTATAGATCCCGTCTCTTAACATATTGTTCTGCATATCATAAGCAGAAGCAATATGTTTTATGGAACCATCTTTTTCAGCTTGATTAATCCTGAGTTTTAACAGATTTGCCCCATCATCAGTACTGGGTATAAAATGATCTGCCTCCAGGTCAAGGGCATAAAAATATTTTTGTGTTTCCTTTAATGCCTGTTCTGGTGTGTATGTCTGAAGAATTTTTTTTGGATACTTTGGAGAAAAACGTAAAATCATCCCACCATCAACGATATATTTGCCCAATCCTAATGCAACATTAGCAATTCCATCTTCAGGTTTTTCAGGACTAATCGGATAAAAATTGATAGACCTTGCAACACCAGATACCGATGGGTAAAAGCGATTCTCATATTTCTTTCCGCAAACTTCCTGAAGTACAACTCCCATTTTTTCTTCATCGATCACATTTGAAGTAGCTGCCATATATGCCTTGCTATCCTTATAATACACTGAAGCATAAACACTCTTAATAGCTTCACTAAGGATATTGAGCATTTTTCTTTCATCATCCACCACATTGGGGATCATATATGTTGAATAAATTCCTGCAAATGGCTGGTAATATGAATCTTCTAAAAGGCTTGATGATCGAACCGCAACAGAATTCTTTACAACAGAAATAAATGTATACAGGTCTTCATGTATCCTGAAAGGTAATCTGGCTTTAAGGAAATGTTTCAGTATTTCATCATCAGACATATCCGACAATCCGATCTTATGAAGATTATTTTCCTCCATAAACTCATCAAATATCTCAGTGCTGACAACAACAGTTCTAGGGATTGTAATATTAACACCTTCAAATTTATCTGAGAGATCATTTCTTTTGATCATTGAATCCAGGAAAGCCAGTCCGCGGGCTTTACCTCCAATTGATCCTTCACCGATACGTGTAAAAGTAAGATATTCATCAAATCTATCGCGATAAAATTCTGCAATAACGCCCTTGGCTTTATTTAAGCGAAAGCTTCCAATCGCATCAAAGAGGTATCTTTTCACCTCGTCAAGGTCGTCAAAATCCTGAAGGGTAATTGCCTTAAACATTTCCGCCAACGGAAACAGCGCCCTTGCCCTGAGCCATTTTGAAAAATGATTTCTTTCAAGATGATATCTTAGTGAACTATCCGGTATCCGAAACACTTTTTCCTGCAACGACTTAAGATCCTTAGCCCTATCGACTTCTTTCATGTTCTTTGGATCCAGGAAAACAAAATCACCAAATGCAAAATACTCTCTGATAAATCTTTTGAGCTCAATAGATAATGATTTAGAGTTTTTATTGATGAATCCAACTTTCAGTTCTTTAGCAACTTCCTGGTATTTATCTTCTGATGATTGTAAAAGGATTGGCATTAGCTTGTCATCCTTTTTTACAAGCTTGCATAATTTAACACCTGCCTGTGGATCCATCTCACCATTTCTAGGGTACCTGATATCTGATATTATTCCCAGCAGGTTATTCTTAAACTTCTCATAAAGCTCCAAAGCTTCTTCATAGTTTCTTGCCATTAAAATTTTGGGCCTTCCTCTGAGTCGTAGCATCCGTTGATGCTCGTTCAGCCCTTCGGTCATAAACGACTGCGACTGCTTAAAAATAATCTTATAGATATGTGGCAGATAGCTTGAATAGAAACGAACTGAATCTTCAACCAGTATGATTGTCTGCACTCCAACTTCTTCCACATCCTGCTCCACATTCATCTTATCTTCAATCAGTTTAATAATAGCAAGCAGCAGATCCGCATTTCCAAGCCAGCTAAAAATATAATCGATGGCACTCAGATCTTCCTCGTTAAGTTTCAGTGTGATCTTCCTTGAAAAAGGTGTTAAGACAACCACCGGAATATCTTCATAGATACTTTTCAGCTTACGAACTATTGCGAATGCATCAGTTTCTTCTGCACTGAGCATTGTAATAATAAGGTCAATATTCTCTTCTTCCAGCACTTTTAATGCCTTTTCTTCAGAAGTTGCCTGGATGAATTGTGGAGGGTAGCGAAGGTTCAGAGAAACGTATTCATTAAAAATCTGTTCATCGATACGACCGTCTTCTTCCAGGATAAAAGCATCATAGGCACTGGATATCAGAAGCACATGATAGATCCTTCTCTTCATTAACTTCTTGAAAGAAGTATCGTGAAAATAATACTTTGGAGTAAGAAGAGGAGATGGTTGGCTTATCATGTTATCAAGTCAATTATAAAACAAATTTAAGATATAATTGGGGATTGTCGAAGTTCGACTGTCGATTTTTGAATTGATTTTGGATTTACAGGCTGGTTGCTAAACTGCTGGGGATCCCTCGACAAGCTCGGGATGACACGCACCATGAGAACTAATGGCAAAAAGTCCGGCGCACTAT
>CAZDWF010000098.1:0-13703 GCA_964508895.1 uncultured Bacteroidales bacterium | reverse complement strand
GATAAGAAAATCATTTATCGCTCATTGATAATTCTGGTTATACTTTCTACAATAATCAGATTGTTCCTTGCCGGCTTCATAGAATTTGGCAATGATGAGGTATATTACTGGACTTATGCCCTCTATCCCGACCTGAGCCATTTTGATCATCCTCCCATGGTAGGCTGGGTTATCCAATTGTTTACCCTAAATTTATTTTTTCAGGATGAGATCTTTATCCGCCTGGGTGCTGTTATATTTTCAAGTATAAATATCTATCTCATTTTTCTTATAGGTAAATGGGTTAAGAATATAAGAACGGGCTTCTTTTCTGCCCTGCTTTATACTGCTTCAATCTATGGATTTATTATTTCAGGAACTTTTATTCTTCCTGATGCTCCACAAATGTTTTTCTGGTTTCTTGCATTGTATTTTTTGATACGCTGGCTGAGAAGCGAAAGAGGTCCGGAATGGATCATTTTATTTGGGATTGTCAGTGGACTGGCAATAATTTCCAAACACACATCTGTATTTTTATGGGTGGGAGCCGGATTATTTGTATTATTCTATTGCAGGAAATATTTATTTAAACCATCACTATATTTTTCTTTACTAATAAGCCTTGCAATCTTAATTCCTGTAATAATATGGAATATTAATAATGAATGGATCAGCTTTACTTATCAGGGTGAAAGAGTTAATTTCTTTGGCTCGGGCTTCAGACCTGACTTTCTGTTTACTGAACTTGCAGGACAAATTGCTTATAATAATCCTGTAAATTTTGTGATAATAGTTATCAGTTTGATCGCAGTGATAAGGAGAAAGCAATTTATTGATCAGGATTCGAAAAGGATTCTTTTACTTTCTGGTTTACCCATAATAATCCTTTTCCTTTTGTTTTCCATGTTCAGGCAAACCTTACCTCACTGGTCTTCTCCAGGATATTCAGCTTTGTTTGTTGTTGCTGCTGCTTACCTTGATTCTGTAAGCCCTGAAAAAAGATTGATCCCGGGAAGCCTTAAAGGAGCTCTGGCTTTACTTGCTTTAGTTATTATTCTTGGTCTCGGGCAAATAAACCATGGATTACTGATCTTTGATGATAACTCCAATCCTGAAAAACTGGGGAAAAAGGATTTCTCTCTCGATATGTTTGGATGGAAGCAGCTTAAAGAAAAATTTAATAATGATGTTCTTTTGAAGGATGAGTATTCCCCTATGAAAAATGATCCTATCGTTTCATATCGATGGTTTCCTGCTGCAAATATCGACTATTATGTTGCAAACCCATTGGGAATGGAGGTGAAGGCTATTGGTAATCTCGACAGGATACATAAATATGCATGGATAAACCGGGAGAGGGGAGGCTTTGAGATAGATTCCGATGCCTGGTACATCACTTTCAGCACTGATTTCTACCATCCTGAAGAATTATATAGCCAGTATTATAAAAGAATATATCCGGTAGATACAATTGATATAATAAGGTGTGATAAGACTGTAAAAAAAGCATTTATATATAGATTAGAAGATATGCAGCTAATTCCTGATACACAGATTAATTATTAAAGCAGGGCAATAATCTTTTAAATTTCAGGTATCTTTGTTTTATGGAATCAATGAGACAACAGAAAATTGCACGTTTGATACAGAAAGATATTGGAGATATCTTTAGCAGGGAAGGGACTTTTTTCTCCGGTGGTGCTATGTTAACAGTTACAAAGGTCAAGGTCACAAGCGATCTTTCCCTGGCAAGGGTTTATTTGAGTATTTTTTCTTCCGTAAAGAAAGAAGGAATAATTGACCGCATCAATTCGAAAAAAGGAGAGATAAGATACAAGCTGGGAAACAAAGTTAAGAACCAGCTGAGAAGAGTACCTGATCTTGAATTCTTTGAAGATGATTCCCTTGATTACATTGAAAATATCGAAAACCTTCTAAATACCTGATTAGTTTTGAAGTTTCCTGTTTTTATAGCAAAGCGATATTTATTTTCCAGGAAGTCGTACAATATTATCAATATTATTTCAGGAATTTCCATTGTTGGGATTACTGTAGGAACCATGGCTTTGATAACGGTTTTGTCGGTGTTCAATGGTTTTGAAGATTTGATCCTTTCACTGTATAATGCCTATAATCCTGATATTAAAATAACTGCAGAAGTTGGAAAATCATTTAAGCCTGAATCAGATAAATTAATTGCTCTGGATCAAATTGAAGGGGTTAAATATTTTTCTGAAGTTATTGAAGATAATGCCCTGATCAGATATTCTGATAAGCAGCACATCATCGTATTAAAAGGTATCGAAACCGATTATGGTAAGAACAAAGGCCTTGACTCATTGATCATTGATGGCAAGTTTTTCACAGAAAAAGCAGGAGGAGAATTTGCTGTAGTAGGAGCTGGGGTTGCCTATCATTTAGGAATGTTCCTGGGTGATTTCCTGGAACCATTTAGTATTTATGTTCCAAGTAAATCATTTAATCCTGCAGGATTGAACCTTGAAGCATCTTTTAATGAAAAGGAAGTTGTTCCTTCCGGAATATTATCATTGCATCAGGAGTTTGATTCCAGGTATGTATTGGTTCCCTTATCATTTGCAGCTGAATTATTTGAATATGATAACAGGATATCTGCCATAGAAATTGATTTGGCGGATGATGCTGATGATTATATAATGCAGGATAAAATAAAGGATCTGTTTGGAGAAGATTATAAAGTTCAAAATCGCTTTCAGCAACAGGAACTTCTGTATAAGATCATGAAATCGGAGAAGTGGGCCATTTTCATAATTCTTACTTTTATTCTTATTGTTGCCACCTTTAATATGATAGGTTCATTGACCATGCTTATTATCGATAAGAAAAAAGATATTGCAATACTGAGTAGCATGGGGGCAAATCGTAAAACCATTAAAAGGATCTTTCTCCTGGAAGGATTGATGATCTCATTTTTTGGTGCTGTGATCGGCCTGGCTATGGGAGCAACTTTATGTTATCTTCAGATAGAATACGGTTTGATCAGCCTCGGAGGCGATACAGGTTCATTTATCGTTGAGAACTATCCGGTAAAACTCCAATGGCTTGATTTTATTTATGTTTTTTTAACAGTTATGTTGATTGGGTTCTTGTCAGCACTTATCCCCGTGAGACAAATTTCAAAAAAATTCACAAATCTGAGAATTCAATAAAGTTAAGACAACTTTTTTGCATCAGGTTTTGTCTAAATCTTATGAATAAGTTTATGATGCTTATTCATGTGTAGTATTTTACTCATTTGAAACTTGTGTAACTTATTATAGTATATTTGCCACTTATTTTAATAACCTAATGTTTAATTGATTATGAACTATTTATTACCACGAAGCAATTTCTTGCTTTTAGCTATTTTTATGATAACATCTATATCATTATATGCAAGCGATATAGAAGTAAATATGACGTCAGAAACTAAACTAAGCCTGATTACAAATGATTACAATTCTTTAATAGTTAAAAATGATATTTCAGTTATACACTCATTTAAAGTGAGGACTGAAAAAGGAATATTTATTCAGTTGCAACTTCCTGGATATTCGTATTCAGAAGAAATTGGATCTCCTAAACTTCCGATATTAAGAAAGCTTATCGAGATACCAGAAAATGCAATTCCGGAGGTAAGGATCTCATACAGCGATGTTAAAACAATTGATCTCGATGAATTAGGTATAAGTGAACAAATATTCCCTGCTCAGGTATATGCTGATAAAGATGGTTCCCTTCCGGATTTTGAGATCAATCAGAAAGTATACAACTCCAATAATTATGTAAACAGTGAAATTGCAGGTGTAGAGATTCTTGGACATATGCGGGGACTTCGTATTGGGCGACTTGATATCTTACCTATAGATTATAATCCTTATACCAATACTATAAGAGTTTACGAAAATCTTGAGGTAGAAATAATATTTACGGGAGCTGACGTTCAGACAACATTAACTGAAAAGATGAAGAACAATGCACCGTATTTTAAATCCATTGGAAGAAATATCCTGAATTATAAATCTGTTGCAGATAATTCAAGAGATACTATTACGAAATATCCTATAAAATATGTTATTGTTTCAGATCCGATGTTTGAATCTCAATTACAGCCTTTTATCGAATGGAAAACAAAAAAGGGATTCACAGTTGTTGAGGCTTATACCGATGATCCTAATGTAGGAAATACTACCACCTCTATAAAAGCATATCTTGAAGGGCTATATAATGCAGGAACAAATGATGATCCTGCGCCATCATTTATATTATTTGTTGGTGATGTTCAACAAGTACCTGCTTTTTCAGGTACTACAGGAGGTCATGTTACCGACCTGCCATATTGTGAGTATACCAGTGACTTCTTTCCTGAAGTATACTGGGGAAGATTCTCAGCACAGAATACTGCTGATCTGCAACCTCAAATTGATAAGACACTTCAATACGAACAATACCTTATGCCGGATCCGTCATACCTTAACGAAGTAGTTATGGTTGCCGGTATGGATGGAACCTATGCTCAAAATTGGGGTAACGGACAAATTAATTATGGTACAATAAACTATTTTAATGCAGCACATGGTATAACATCACATACTTATTTATATCCTCAGTCAGGAAGCCAATCGGCTGCAATAATTCAAAATGTAAGTGATGGTGTTAGTTTTGGAAATTACACCGCGCACTGTAATCAGAACGGCTGGGGAAGTCCTTCATTTACTGTTGGTGATGTTGCAGGATTACAAAACCAGGATGAATACTGCCTTTTAATTGGTAACTGCTGTCTTTCCAATGCTTTCGATTCTGGTGAATGCTTCGGAGAAGCTTTACTCAGAGCCGAAAATAAGGGAGCCATAGGATATATTGGTGGTACTAACAACACTCAGTGGGATCCTGATTATTACTGGGGTGTTGGTGTTGGGGCTATAAGTGAAAACCCACCACCTTATGAAGAAACCACTCTTGGTACTTACGACAGGCTGTTCCATGATCATGGTGAGATCTGGGAAGACTGGTATACTACTCAATATCAGATGGCTTTTGCCGGAAACCTTGCAGTTACTGAAGGAAGCCCCGGAAGTGCCAATTACTACTGGGAGATATATTGTGTAATGGGAGATCCATCACTTGAAGCATATCTTTCAGAACCTCCTGCAGCAGTTGTAACTTACGACCCATTAATGCCTCTTGGTGTCACTTCATTTACTGTAAATACAGAACCTTATTCATATGTAGCAATTTCAATGAATGGAGTATTGCATGGAGCTGTTCTTGCTGATGCTACCGGTCTCGCAATAGTACCCCTGGATCCATTTACTGTTCCAGGTACAGCAGACCTGGTTTCCACCAAGCAAAACTTCCAGCCACATATTGGAACTGTTCTGGTTAACAATCCGGATGGACCTTATGTTATGCTAAGTGATGTAGTTGTAGTTGATACGGCTGGTGATGGCGATGGACTTGTTGATTATGGAGAAAGCATCGACCTAAATGTTGAACTTGAGAACCTTGGCAATGAAGACGCAAACAATGTGGATGCAACACTTTCTACAGCAGATCAATACATTACTATCACCAAGGATTATGATCAGTGGGGAACCATAGTTTCACAGGCAACATCTATGCTCGAAGGAGCCTTTGCTTTTGATGTTGCTGATTATGTCCCTGATCAACATTTTGTAGATTTTGATCTCGAGATTACTGGTGATAGTAAGGATGTATGGAATTCATCCTTTACCATAACTATACATGCCCCTGATCTTGTTACAGGAAATGTAGTGGTTGATGATAGTCAATCAGGAAATGGAAACGGTATGCTTGATCCTGGTGAAACAGCTGATATTATAATTACTGTGGATAATGCAGGACATAGTGAAGCGATAGATGCAAATTCAACTCTGGTTTCAGCATCTCCTGAAATTACAATTAATACAGCTTCAGTTTCTTCAGGAAATATTCCTGAAGGTGGTTCTGTAAATGTTGTTTTCAATGTAAGCGTTTCATCAAGTACTCCTTCAGGTACTGCCATCAATTTCGAGTTTGATATGATAGCAGAACTGTATACTGCAGAAAAAGATTTCTTCCTGGTTGTAGGACAAATTCCTGTCCTGATAGTAGACCTTGACGGTAATACAAATTCTGCAGATCAATTAGATCTTTGTTGTACTAATTTGAATGTGGGTTCAGAATATGTTACTTCTATACCTGATGACCTTACCAAATATGCTTCAGTATTTGTATGCCTTGGAATATATAGTGATAATCATGTCTTAACTAATGGTGAAGGCCAGGATCTTGCTGACTACCTTGATAATGGCGGAAATGTTTATATGGAAGGAGGAGATACGTGGTTCTATGATGACCCAACACCTGTGCATTCGTATTTTAACATTTCAGGACTTGATGATGGATCCGATGACCTTGGTACTATCCTTGGTCAGAATGGAACATTTACTGAAGGAATGAGTTATAGCTATGCAGGAGATAATAGCTGGATTGATCATATCGCAGCCATCGCACCTGCTTTCGATATTTTTAAAAATCAATCGCCTCAATATACGAATGCTATTGCATTTGATGCAGGAGGATATAAAACAATAGGTACTTCTTTTGAGTTCGGAGGCCTGACTGATGGTCAGAATACAAAGGATGAACTTATGATTGAATACCTTGAATTTTTTGAGGTTGGAGGTTATGTTGGTATTGAAGATGCTACACCAGCTGATCTGGGTATAAACATATATCCAAATCCTGCTAATGATATTCTTCATTATAATATTTCTGTTCCTGGAAAAGAAAATGTGAATGCTGGAATTTATAATGCAACAGGACAAAAAATTATGGATGTTGCAAGTAATTTCAGTGTAAATGTGAATCACCAGGGTAATATCAATCTAACAAAGCTTAGTCCTGGAATATATTATTTCATAGTAAAAACCGACACTCAACAAAAATCACATAAGCTTGTTATTATAAAATAAATCACCTAATTAACTAACGATAAAAATTATGAAAAGAATTTTGATTCTTAGCCTGGCTTTTCTGTTTTCAGGATGTTTATTTGCTCAAAATGGATACGATCTGAGTTTCCAGCAATCAGCACAGGAAATAGAAATTACTTTTGATCTTGGAGATTATGAAGTTAGCAGTATAATAAAAGATAATGAAGAATTTTCAAACATTATTTTTGATGGAAGTATTGTAACAACCAGAAAGGGTTTTGCAGAACTTCCATATATCCATGCTTCTATAATGCTGGCACTGGATAAGAACTATTCAATGGAAATCCTGGAAACAGTTTATGAAGATATTAAACTGGATTACCCTATGCTTCCTTCAAGAGGTGTTATATACAGGAACCAGGATCCTGATAAAATTCCTTATCAGATAGACGACAAATCTATTGTTGATGCTTTCTATCCGGAAAATATTGCCAGACAAACAGATCCTTATATCTTAAGAGATATCAGGGGTACTAATGTGTATGTTAATCCATTCCGGTATAATGCTGTTCAAAATATTTTAAGAGTATATACATCTGTAAAAGTGAAACTGTCACAGAACAATACAACTCCAATAAATCCTTTAACAAACCAGTCAGAAAGTATTGTAAGGGAATTTGACGGGATCTATAATTCTATATTTGTTAATTATAGTGTAAACCGTGACGACCTGACAATTGGTGAATATGGCGATATCCTGGTTATTTGTACGTCAAGGGACGAGACAGCTATCGATCCTTATATTCAATGGAAAAGAGAAAAAGGATATAATGTTACCAAAGAGGTAGTTGCGACAGGAACTAATGTGGTTAGCCTGGTACAAACAGCATATAATAACAATAATGATCTGTTATATGTGCAGCTTGTGGGAGACTGGCCAGATATCAAATGCAATACCCTTGGATCTGCTCCTATGGATCCACAAATTGGGTGTGTGGTAGGTACTGATGACTATGCCGATATTGCAATTGGAAGATTTTCTGCTAATGATGCTTCTCATGTGACTATTCAGGTTGATAAAGTAATCACCTATGAAAAAACTCCTGACATAGGAGCAAGCTGGTATGAAACTGCTACAGGAATTGCTTCAAATCAGGGTCCTGGTGACGACAATGAATATGATAATGCCCATAATGATGTTATTTATGACGATAAACTTGATCCATTTACCTTCGAGAGTTTTAATAGTATTTATGACCCTACTGCAAATGTTTCTATGGTAAATTCAGCTGTCAATGGAGGTACCAGTGTAATAAATTATACAGGACATGGTTCACCGACAAGCTGGGGTTCTTCAGGATTTAATAACGGTAATGTTTCATCGCTTAGCAATGGTGATAAATTGCCTTTTGTCATATCTGTAGCATGTAATAATGGTGATTTTCACCAAAGCAGTGGCGATTGCTTTGCTGAAGCATGGGCAAAGAAAGACAATGGTGGAGCTATCATCTTCATGGGTGCTTCTATCAGCCAGCCATGGGATCCACCTATGCGCGGACAGGATTATTTCATGGATGTGCTGATTGGTGGGTATGATTATGCTGCTCATCCGGGACAAAATGGAATCAACACTTCTGAGCAAAGAACAACTTTTGGAGCTATGGTCTTTAATGGCCTTACATTGATGTGTACAGAATCAGGTGGAAGTTCAGACTGGGAGACAGCAAAAACATGGAATACATTCGGTGACCCATCTCTACAGGTGAGAACAGATGTTCCGGAAGCTGTTACTCTTTCAAGCACTGTGGTCATGTCAGGAATACCTTATACTACTACTGTTACAACTGCAGCAGGTCCTGTTGAAGGTGCTATGGTTACTATAAGCCAGGGATCAGATTTCTTTACAGCTATTACTGATGCTTCAGGAAGTGTAAGTATTACTCATACTTTAACTCCCGGAGATGCATTGCTGGTAGTTACCGGATTTAATCTTGAAACAGTATACGAGACTGTTACAGTTGCTCCAAGTAATGGCCCATTTGTAATCTATGATTCTCATGATGTGAATGATGCAACAGGAAATAATAATGGACTTATTGACTATAATGAAACAGTAAAACTAGGTGTTACCTTGTCTAATGTTGGTGGTGATGACGCAACAAACGTTGATGTTACCTTAACAACAACTGATGCTTACACAACGGTTATTGATGGAACTGAAAATTATGGAACAATACCAGCCGGGCAAACTGTATATATTGCTGATGCTTTTGAAGTATCCATTGGAGCTGATGTTCCGGATATGCATACAATTGTTTTTGACCTGGCTTCAACAGGTGATGATACCTGGAATTCAAGTTTTACAGATATAGGTCATGCTCCGGTTCTGGGATTTGTAAGCTGTTTAATTTCAGATCCTAATGGTAATGGTAACGGCAAACTTGATCCGGGTGAGAGTGCAGAATTATTGATTACAGTTGAGAATTCAGGCTCATCAGAAGCATTTAATGTGATGGGTGAATTGAGTTCAACAAGTAGTTTTATTGATATTCAACAATCCAGTATGAATTATGGTCAAATAGCAGGAGGTAATACAGGAGTTCAGACTTATGAAGTTACAGTTGATGCAGCTACACCTGCAGGGCACTCTGCGTCTTTTGATTTTGATATGACAGCAGACCATGGTATCAGCACAAGTGATAATTTCTTTATTGTTGTAGGACAAATTCCTGTTATTATAGTTGATTTTGATGCAAATCATAATTCAGGAAATGAAATGCAAACTTGCTGTGATAATCTTGGAGTTGGCTCTGAAATTACAACTACTATGCCATCAGATTTAAATCTCTATGCTTCTGTTTTTGTTTGTTTAGGTATTTATCCTGACAATCATCCATTAAGCAGTTCAGAAGGCCAAAAGCTTGCTGACTATTTAAATAGCGGCGGTAAATTATATATGGAAGGCGGTGATACATGGTTCTATGATGCTCAAACACCGGTACATTCCATGTTTGGTATAAATGGCATTGATGACGGTGGTGCAGACCTTGGAACATTACAAGGTCAAAGTGGCACTTTTACAGAGGGAATGAGTTTTATATATTCAGGAGATAATAACTGGATAGACCAGATTGCAGCATCCGGAAGTGCTTTTAATATCCTGAAAAATCAATCGCCATCATATTTTACGGCCGTAGCTAATGAAGGTGCTACTTATAAAACTATTGGAGCATCTCATGAGTTTGGTGGCCTGGATGATGGAACATTTACAAAAGATGACCTGATGAAGGAATACCTCATATTCTTTGATATTGATGGTATTTGGACAGGTATTGATGAATCAGTAAATAATATCTCAGATGTAATTGTTTTCCCTAATCCTGCTAATACAAATGCAAGAATTGGATTATCGATCGATTCTCCAACTAATGTGAGCATTGAGCTTTACAATCAGCAAGGACAAAAGATGTATTCAATTAGTGAGAGAAAATTTTCTGAAGGAAAACATATTGTTGATTTAAAAGAAATCAGTACATTTAATGCTGGAATCTATTTTATAAGGATAAATACTGGCAACAAAATAACAACTAAGAAATTGGTTATCATGCACTAATGTTTAACTAACATTTAAATTGAAAAAAGGGCCGCGATTGCGGCCCTTTTTTTTCTACATATCCTTTGCTTCTGCCTGCACAACCACATCCGTATCCCTGTTGATTAGGAAGGCAACGATCTCAATTTTGCTATCATCCCATCCTGCAGCTATAGTAGCTTCGCTGGTGAAATCAAAATTATCTCCGGTTGTGCCTCCTATGTCAGTAATCTCAAAACCCCAGGTACCATATTGGTCTGGAGTTCTTAGCATATGATTGTGCACGTAATCCAACCAATCGGGGCTTGGCCCGATTGCAGCATCATTATTTTTCTGAGGTGAGATAACTCCGTTCTCCAGGATAAATACACAGATATTATATTTCCCCTGAAGATCGACAAGAAATTCAACTTCACCATCAATACTTACTTTTCGAGTAGAAGCATCATAATTTGAATTAAAAGTAATATTAGCTTCCTGAGGTAAGTTTATCAAATCAGCAGTTGCACTTTCCCATTTGTTGATATACATTACCCTTTCTCCATCGTATTCAGTACGGTTTACCATTCCTGTTGGATAGAAAGGTACCTGAAAATATGAGTTCAGCTCATTGCCGGTAACAGTTCTGAAATCAGCTTCATATGGCGGAATGCTAGGTTCAGAATCAAATCCTGCATGGATTGCCATAATTATGATCTGCTCTCCGTAGAGACTGTGAATAGTATTTGCAATAATATCTCCCTGTGGGCAATTCACACATCTGTGTCCTGTGTACTTTTCAATAAGTACTTTTCTTATCTTCAAAGTAGTATCGCCACCTCCACCAGTTGATCCCTGGTATACAAGATATGGCTCATCTTCTCTATCACATGCTGCGAATGCCATAGCGACAATAAAGAATATAGCTAGTATTTTATATGTTTTCATAATCGTATCTTTTAAAATTGACTGCTTATTGTAATTGTAAATCCGTTGGATGCAGGAACTAATCTGCAGACCCCTCCAACACAGAGTAAGCCTTCTCTCTGTCTGCCATAAGCCATGCTTATACGTGTTGGTCCCTGTACGTATGCTATATTGGCATTATAATAATGTATTTTATCATCTTCCACAGGATTTCCATAATTATACTCATCCATAATAGTGAAGAACCATTTTGGTGCAATGTTAAATTCAAGCAATCCCATTACCCAATCTCCTCTGTCTTGTTTGGTAGACATATGTTGGACTTCAAATCTCAATGATTTTGTAGGAGTTACCTTATAAGTAAGATCAGCTATACCAATATGAGCGTAAACCATGGGTGCACCGGTTTTTTGTTCGACTACATCAATGTTGTATGCCTGGTAAACATAAGAGAAAATGGATTTGAATTTCTTGCTGAATTTCTTGGTTAGAACAACATTAAACTCTTCAAAATATTTAGTGTCACCCACTTTAAAGAATTCAGAATCATAACCCTTTGTACCTGTAGAATCGATTGGGATATCAGGTGCAATTCTCGTTTTATGCAATGAATAGATATTTGAATAATTCAATTCTATTTTTGTGCCATATTTCCCACCCAACCTGGATTTCTTGGGTATAGTATACATAATTTGTGCCTGCATTCCCATTTCTCCATTTGGCTGAGTAGCATAAGGATAAATAGTTGCAAGGCTGTAAGTTTGCTGTTTTGTAAGTGCGGGGAGGTAATTGATATCGAGAACAGGCCCCTGTTCTGAGCGTGATGACTTATAAGCCATATTATCAATTCTTTTACCGCTTAATGAAATTCCAAGTCCTTTCTGTGAATAGGAGAGATCTATAAGCAATGCTTCTCCGTCTCTGTAAATATATCCCAAAGAGTTATTGTTATAAGCAGCCGGGTCATTAATTTTATGAGCATATTCAGCGCCAAAAGCAAAACGGCCATAGTTAAGATTCAATCTTGCTGCGTATGCGGCAACATTTTCCGGTAATTTATATTGATAGATTGAGGTGTCCTTGACAAGGGTTTTGGTCTCTTTCTTTTGATATTTACTGACAAAACTACCACCTATAATGATTTGTAACTTTTTATCCTGTAAGCCAGGTATCATATCATTAAGATACATGTCTGCATCAAAAGCTCTTATGATACCGCGGTTTCCATTCTGATATGGCTCCCAGTATAATCTTTGTGTTCCGATGAGTCCGGTTAAAGTCATACCTTTCATAGGACTATATTTGGCTCTGAAACCTCTGATCGAATTATCATAACCCAGCTGCCATTCTTCATAGCTCCTAAGGATAAGTCCATTACCAAATTGTTCATAAAAATTACCTGCAGTTAATTCAAGATTTTTCCATTTATACTTTGCATAGTAAAATGGTATTCCTGCACCTTCATAAGCACTTGGTGGATCAAAGCCAGCAAGTGGAGGAAGGTATGCTTCGAATCTTATACCGGCTTCGAAATTCTTATTTGTATAAATGAAATTCCCGAAAGCATTCATCCTGAAATACTTTCCATCTAAGGTTTTGTCGGTGATATTTAATTTGTCATCTGTTAAATAGTATGCTCCATCCAGCTGGAAATTACCGTGTACTTGCCCACCATCAAGAATGGATTGTGCAAGTGCAGCAACAGGCAGAGATACTATGATCAATAGTGTTAGTAATATATTTTTCATCGGTGTTTTTTTTGGTCTTTGGATTTGAAGTAATGAATTAGTGATCTGATACAGGCTTTCCTTCAGCTACTTCTTTAACTTTTTCAATAAGTTGAAGTTCTGATCCTTCAGAGAATGAAGTATGTGACCATACAATGTTTCCGTTTCCATCAAGCAGGAAGGTATGAGGGATCATGTTCACATTCATAGCTCTTTTGAAATCTGAGTTAGGGTCAAGCAAGATTTCATAATCCCAATCGTTGCCATTAGCAAAAGGCAATACTTTTGAGCTGGACCTTGCATCATCAATAGAAACAGCATAGAGTATAACTCCTGTTTCATCCTGCCAGTCTTCATAAACATCAGCAATAGTGTTCAGCTCCTTAATACAAGGCTTGCACCATAATGCCCAGAAGCTAACAATTATTGGCTTGCCATCATTTTTTATGTCTAAAGTGCTAAATGGTGTGCCTTCTGCAGTTTTTATTTTTACGACAGGAAGCTTTCTTGCTTTTTTATCTGATTCTACCTGAGCAATGAGAC
>CAZDWF010000097.1:0-13707 GCA_964508895.1 uncultured Bacteroidales bacterium | reverse complement strand
GATTGTAAATTTTTATAAAATGAACAAGAATAGATAATTCAGGATGCAAAAAAACAAAAAAAATGGGAAACCATGCATAGAATTATTGATTCTCTTAACAAATTTTAACAGGAAGAGCATTTGAATTTTAATAAATGCTTATTGTTAAAAAGACTTAAAAGCATATTTATTTTACCTATATTTCGTTTCCAATATAAACACCCAATCATGAAAAAGTCCATTCCATTACTATTAGCTTTTGTAATTTCCATAGGTATTACTAGCTGCAAGAAAAAATTAAAAAGCTCATTAGATGAGAATCCTGAATTTGTGAGTTATGTTTCGGCGCATACCTCTGGTCTTGTTTCAAAAAAATCTGATATAAAGATCGTAACTACCTTCTCATTGGAGGATATTTTGGATTTTAATAGTGGGAAGCTCCTGGACTTATTTGAAATTAAGCCAGGGCTTGATGGTGAAGTAAGTTTATTAAATGAAAGGACTTTAGTCTTTAGTCCTGAAAATGATCTCCAGAGTGATACAAAATACGAAGTTGGATTTAAACTTGGTGAACTGATAAAGGTTCCCGATGAGTTGAAAATGTTCCATTTTGAGTTTCAAACCATAAAACCGGCTTTTTCAGTATTTACATACGGAGTTAATATTTATAATGACAATGAAACTGCTTATGTAACTGGTAAGGTAATAAGTTCTGATGATATGCAGGATGATATTGTTGAGAAATTATTTGAAGCAAGGCTTGATGATGAAGTGAGAAAAATCTCCTGGACACATTCTACTGACGGCATTAACCATCCATTTCGAATAGATAGTATTAAAAGAACAGATAAGGAAAAGCAGATTCAGATATCCTGGAATGGAAAAAGTATAGGAATTGATGAAAAAGGAGAGAAAATATTTACAGTTTTTCCAATAGGGATATTTGAGATAGTTTCTGTTAAGGTGAACCAGAGGCCTGAGCAATATATTAGTATAAAGTTTTCTGATCTGGTTAAGAAAAATCAATATCTCAACGGCTTAATTGAACTGCAGGATGGTGGGAATCTGAGTTTTGTTATCGATGGGAATGAAATTAAAGTATATTCTGATGCACATGAGACCGGTCTTAAAACCCTTCAGGTCAAAGCAGGTATTGAAAGTGTTTCAAACAAAAAGATTAAAACTGATGAAAGCATAGACTTGCAGTTTGAATCAATTAAACCAGCTGTTCGATTCCTGAGCGAGGGAGTGATTATGCCGAATTCTCACGGACTGATACTTCCTTTTGAAGCTGTTAACCTCAATGCGGTTGATGTTCAGATTATTAAAATATTTGAAAACAAGCTGGGGCAATTCTTTCAATTCAATACGCTGAAAGGTGGAAGCTACCTTAAAAATGTGGGCCGCCCTGTTCTTGCAAAAAAGGTTGAACTTACTTCTGATCATCCTATTGATTACGGACAATGGAACAGATTCTCTCTTGACCTTAGTGAGCTGATAGATCAGGACCCAGGTTCAATATATCATGTTTATATCAGGTTTAAAAAATCATATTCTACTTATTCATGCAAGTCAACAGATGATGATGACACTGAATACCGGAAGAACAACTGGGATGACAATAGCTATTATTCAACATGGTTTTATCCTGAAGGATACAGATGGGATGAGAGAGATAACCCATGCCATATTTCATATTATAACAGCAACAGGTATATTAATAAGAACATTCTGGCCTCAGACCTCGGAATTATTGCTAAGTCAGGTGAATTGAATGAGTTCTCCGTATTTGTTACTGATATTCTGACTGCCAAACCCCTCAATAATGTAAATATTGAGTTCTACAATTATCAAAATATACTTATTGATAAAGGCAAGACAAATAATGAAGGGATATTGCAGAAAAAAACTGAATCAAAACCATTCTTAATTGTTGCCAGAAAAGGTAAACAAAAAGGATATTTAAAAGTTGATGACGGAAACTCCTTGTCGGTTAGCAATTTTGACGTAGGCGGGAAATACCTTAAGAAAGGATTGAAGGGGTATGTCTATGGAGAACGTGGCGTATGGCGTCCCGGAGACACCTTATTCCTGACATTCATTCTTAATGATCCGGAAGGGAATCTGCCTGCAGAGCATCCTGTTATCCTGGAGCTGAAAAACCCCATGGGGAAAGTGGTTGAAAGAAAGGTAAAAAAGTATGGATTAAATGGTTTTTACAGTTTTACTATCGCAACATCTCCTGACGCACTAACCGGTAATTGGAATGCTGTTGTGAAAGTAGGTGGGGCAGAGTTTTATAAAAGGATAAAGATTGAGAGTGTAAAACCAAACCGATTGAAAATCGATCTTGATTTTGGCAGTGAAATTCTTAGTTTATCGGATGTTGAAATTAAAGGTGATCTTACGGTAGACTGGTTACATGGTGCTCCTGGTAAAAACCTGAAAGCCCAAATTGATGTATTGCTTCAAACTGCAAAAACATCTTTTAGTGATTTTCCAGGATATACTTTTGATAACAATTCCATGAGTTTTTATCCCAAAGAACTGAATATATTTGAGGGTACCACAAATAATGATGGCAAAGCAGTTGTTAGTTTTACTATTCCTGAATATTCCAGGGTGCCCGGTATGTTAAAAGCAAATTTTATTATAACCGCATATGAACCTGGTGGGGATTTCAGTACTAAATATATAAATATTCCCTTTGCACCCTATTCGTCTTTTGCAGGATTAAAAATCCCTGCTGAAGAGAATTCAAGATGGTTATATACAAATACAGAATATGATATAGATCTTGCATGTGTTTCTTTTGATGGAGAGCATCTTTCGGGAAATGACCTTAATGTGATGGTTTATAAAGTAAATTGGAGGTGGTGGTGGAATTCATCAGATGATGATCTGGCAAGCTATTTTAGTGGTTCTTCCCATACTCCATACCTTTCCGGAAGTGCTATCACCAAAGATGGGAAAGCAGAATTTAATCTCAAGGTTGATGAGAATGACTGGGGCAGGTATTTTATACTTGTTTATGATAAAGAGAGTGGGCACACTGCCGGGAAGACAGTTTATTTTGATTGGCCAGGATGGGCTAGATACAGAAAAGGCGGACAAAGTGATGCTGCAGCCATGATAATGGTAAATACCGATAAAGAAAAATATGATGTGGGTGAAAATATTGAAATTTCATTTCCTGGTGCTGAAAAAGGGAGAGCTCTTCTTACAATAGAATCAGGATCAGATGTGATAGAATCTGCCTGGATAGAATCCATGGGCGATATTGTGCATTATACTTTGAAAGCAAGGCCGGAAATGGCTCCGAATGTTTATGCATATATTACTTTATTACAACCCCATGCTGAGAGCGGTAACGACAGGCCGATCAGGATGTATGGCATTAAACCTATCCTGGTTGAAGATCCTGATACAAAATTATACCCTGTTATAGATGTACCACAAGAGCTACGCCCTGAAAAGGAATTTACTGTAAAAGTTTCAGAAAGGAATAACAAACCTATGACATATACCCTTGCCATGGTTGATGAAGGATTACTCGACCTTACAAACTTCAAAACACCCAATGCATGGAGTGATTTCTTTAGTCGTGAAGCTCTTGGTGTGAAAAGCTGGGATATGTACGATTATGTTTTGGGGGCATATGGTGGGAGATTTGAAAGGATATTTTCTATCGGTGGTGATGAAGAAATTGATACAGATACTAAAAAGCAGGTAAACAGGTTTAAACCAGTTGTAAAGTTTCTTGGACCATTTTATTTGAATTCGGGTGAAGAAGAGCACAAAATTAAGATGCCTAACTATGTTGGTGCTGTTAGATTTATGCTTGTTTCAGGATACGATAATGCCTATGGTGCTGTAGATAAATCCGTTGCTGTTAAAAGTCCGCTAATGATATTGTCAACTCTTCCTCGTGTTATTGGTCCGGGCGAAACAGTGAAAATGCCCGTTACCATATTTGCTATGCAGGATGATATTGAAAATGTGGAAGTTGAAGTGAAAGTAAATGACATCATCACATTAAAGGAAAATAAGAAGAACCTGAAGTTTGCTAAAACAGGAGAGAAGGTGATCTATTTTGACCTGGATATTGCTGAAAAAGTTGGTGTTGGAAATATTGAAGTTATAGCCAGAAGTGGTTCTGAGAAAGCAAGTTCGCAAACAGAAATTGAAGTCAGAAATCCGAATTTGCCGATTTCTAAAACAAATACGAAAATCCTTGAAGCGGGAGAGGAATATATATATAAATCAGTTTTGTATGGAATTATTGGTAAAAATACTGTAATAGCTGATGTTTCTGGAATTCCAACATTTGACCTTGGTGGAAGGCTGGATTACCTTATCAGGTATCCTTACGGATGTACTGAACAAAGAATTTCTTCAGTTTTCCCTCAGTTATTCCTGGATGATCTTCTTGACCTCTCTGAAGAAAAACAAAAATCTATAGAGAGAAATATCAGGCTTGGAATTGATATGCTGAGACCATTGCAATTGTATAATGGTGGGTTTATTTACTGGCCGGGATTATCATATACCAATAGTTGGCTTACAAGTTATGCAGGTCATTTCTTAATTGCTGCAGAGAAAAAAGGATATCTCATCCCTAATTATATGAAGAAGGACTGGATTGATTTTCAGGTTGAACTGAGCAATGACTGGAACCCTGTTATAAGGAATAGATATGGATACTATCATCAAAATAGCTTCGAACAGGCATACAGATTGTATACACTTGCTCTTGCAGGAGAACCGGAATACGGAGCAATGAACCGTTTGAGAAACCTCAATACAAAATCAGTGCAGTCGACATGGGTGCTGGCTGCTGCTTATGCTACTGTAGGACAAATTGAAGTTGCAAAAGAAATGGTGAAGGATCTGACCACAGATATTGAAGAGTATACTATGTCATCATCTTCATTTGGATCAGTTATGAGAGATAAGGCATTCATTCTGATTACCCTTTCACTTATAGATGATAAAGAAATAGCATTTAAAGTGTATGAGTTTATCTCAGGAAATCTTACAACTAACAGATGGTACAGTACTCAAACTACAGCCTTTAGTCTGATAGGTGCTTCTGAGTTTATTAAAGGCTTCGCTGAAAAAGGCAGCAAGCTGGAATACGAATACAGGCTTAATGATGAAGACAAACAAACTGTATCAACTTTCTCTCTGATAAATCATTTTGAGTCTAATACAGATAATGGAGGACCTATTGAGATCTATTTCAAAAATAATAATGACAGCAAAATATTTATCCAGCTTACAAACAATGGAAGGCCTATGATAGGCGATACAACCAATGAGCAGCAAAATATGAGGATGAGTGTTGACTACAGTGATGAATATGGAAATAGAATTGATATCAGCCGATTGGAACAGGGAACTATCTTCTATGCTACAGTAAGTGTTACCAATCCCGGCCTTTTGGGAGTTTATAAAGATATGGCATTGAGCCAGGTTCTTCCTTCAGGATGGGAAGTAATCAATTACAGAGTAGGGGATATTGATTATGTTAAAGGTGACAAGCCTCTTTATCAGGATATCAGGGATGACCGTGTCTATACTTTTTTCAGACTTAATAAAGGAACTGATAAATATGTGATAATGCTCAGTGCTTCCTATCCGGGGAAATTCTATCTTCCATTTACATATTGCGAGGAAATGTATGATAATTCTATTTATTCCAGAAAAGCAGGACAATGGGTTGAAGTATATGTTCCTGACAGAAACAAAAAGTAAGTGCATTGACAACTCACTCAAATAGAACAAGAAAGGCGATACTTTTTTATATAGTATTTCTGCTGATATTCGTTTTAGGGCTGCTTTATTATGCCTATTATTTAAAAAGAAATCTATTCGAGGAACCATATTCCACAGTCATCCTGGATAAAGATATGGAATTGATCGGGGCCAGGATTGCAACTGATGGTCAATGGCGGTTTCCACCTCTTGAAAGTATTCCTGGTAAATATAAAAAGTGCTTGTTACTATTCGAAGATGAACATTTTTACAATCATCCGGGATTTAATCCATTTGCTCTTTTTCGTGCTGCAAAACAGAATATTGAAGCAGCTAAGGTAGTAAGTGGAGGCAGTACTATTACTATGCAGCTAATGCGCTTGTCGGGAAAAGGCAAGCCAAGGACTTATCTCAGGAAGATCTGGGAAATATTTCAATCGGTGTTATTGGAATTGGTTACTACTAAGGGTGAGATACTTTGCTTATATGCATCCAATGCCCCATATGGAGGAAATGTTGTGGGCCTGGATGCCGCATCCTGGAGGTATTTTAACAGGAGTAAAGAGAATTTAAGCTGGGCTGAATCAGCATTGCTGGCAGTATTGCCTAACAGTCCTTCTTTGATACATCCTGGTAAAAACAGACAAAAGCTAAAAGATAAAAGAAACAGCTTGTTAAAAAAACTCCTGGAAGATAAATATATAGATTCAATTACTTATCAATTGTCAGTACTTGAACCCATTCCTGAGAAGCCTGAAATATTACCTCAGTTGAGTCCACATTTGCTGGATAGGATAAATCGCACAAACAAAGGGCAAAAAGTGCAAACAACAATTGATAAATCTTTTCAAAAACAGATTAACCGGATTGTAAAAAGTCATATTGAAAAACTTTCAGCCAATGAAATACATAATATGGCCGTGCTGGTTGCCGAGGTTGAAACTGGGAATATTATAGCATATGTTGGCAATTCAGCGATAGATAAAGATGCAAAACATCAGAATTATGTCGATGTGGTAATGTCTCCACGTAGTCCTGGATCAGCTCTGAAACCAATATTATATGCCTTGATGCTTGAAGATGGATTGATACTGCCCAATACTCTGATAGCTGATGTTCCGACCTTTATTGCAGGATATTCTCCGAAAAATTTCAACCACTCATACGATGGAGCAGTATCTGCAAAACAGGCGCTGAGCCGCTCTCTTAATATTCCTGCTGTATTAATGCTCAAAGAATATGATTATCACAGGTTTGCATACATGCTAAGGGAGTTGGGTTTTAAATCTGTGAATAAACCTGCCGATCATTATGGCTTATCATTGATCCTTGGCGGGGCTGAAGTTACATTATGGGAAATAGTTAGTGTGTATGCAGGATTTTCCAGGATGTTAAATCATTATTATGATTATAGCGGTAAGTATGATAATAATGATCTCAGGGAGTTAAATTATATTTTATCAGATGAATATAATCCTGTGAATCCAGACCTTGCTGCTCAAAAAACCGTATTGTCAGCAGCTTCAGTGCACCTGGCCTACGAAGCGCTAATAGAGGTAAACCGTCCTGAAGAAGAGATCAACCACGAGCTTTTCAGATCATCACAAAAGATTGCCTGGAAGACGGGAACCAGTTTTGGTTTTAAGGATGCATGGGCGGTTGGAACTACAAGGGATTATATTGTTGGTGTATGGGTTGGGAATGCTGATGGTGAAGGACGGCCAGGAATAATAGGAATTGAAGCAGCAGCTCCTGTTTTGTTTGAAATTTTCAGCTTGCTGCCACATTCAGACTGGTTTGATACTCCTTACGATGAATTGCATAAAATAGCTGTTTGTCATGAAAGTGGACACAGGCCGGGTGAATTTTGTGAAAATATTGATAGTGTTTATGTTACAAGTGCAGGATTGAATACTGAAGTTTGCCCTTATCATAAATTAATTCATCTTGACACGGAGCAGAATTATAGAGTAAATATGGAATGTGAGGATGTTCATTCTATGGTTCACAAACCCTGGTTTGTATTACCTCCTGTAATGGAATGGTATTACAAAAATAAAAACCCCTTATACAAAACCCTTCCTCCTTTACGATCTGATTGTGTTGATAATACTAATAATCCGGATATTGAATTTATATATCCTATAGCATTTGCAAAAATATTTGTGCCAACAGAATTAAGTGGAGATCCCGGACAAGCTGTATTTGAAATAGCACACAGAAATCCTGAAACAAAAGTATACTGGCACCTTGATGAGACATACCTGGGGGAAACACAGCATATCCATCAACTGGAATGTCATCCTGAGAAAGGGGAACATTTATTGAAGGTGGTTGATGAGAACGGGATCAGCAGAGAGGTGATTTTCAATGTGGAATAATAGAAGCTGAAGTGAGCTTTTATTTTATCTCACTTTTAAATCCTACCTGGTATTCTTCCCATTTCTGGTTTTTATAAGCCTCTTCAGCAAAGAAATGTACTATTGGTTCCATTTTTTTTGCATCAAGATAACCTGGTGCTGCAGTAAGTAATTCCAATTTCCCGTTTAAAAAAACGGTTGTTGGATAAGACATCTTTCCCTGAAGAAGGGCTATTGCCAGGTCGTGGGAACCTCTTCTTTGATCTGCTCTGTTGTTAAGGAATTCTTTCCCATGAAAAATGATTGTATCTTTTGTTTCTGCATCGAATTTAACGGAGTAATAATTATCATTTAGATATTTTATAATTATTGGGTGTTCGTAAGTGTTTTTATCCATCTTTTTACACCAACCACACCAATCTGTATATACATCAACGAGTATAGGACGGGGATCAGTTTTGGATAATTCATTTACTTCTTCAAAAGTATACCATTTGAGATGCTCTGTTTCACTATCCTGTGAATAAATATTAAGGGTGAATAAAGTAATTAGTATAGCAGTAATGTATAGTTTCATCTGTATTAGTATTTTTTATTTCTGTCGATTTCCTTATTAATATCTTTTTTCTTCAGGTCTTCGCGTTTGTCGAATGTGTGTTTCCCTTTCGCCAGGGCTATTTCAAGTTTTGCAAGGCCATTGCTGTTTATATATAAAACAGTTGGTACAATAGTATAACCTTTTTCCCGGACTTTTGTTGAAAGTTTCTTCAATTCTCTTTTTGACAACAGGAGTTTTCTGTCGCGCTTAGGCTCATGATTGTATATGTTTCCCATGTCGTATTCAGCAATATGCATGGCCATAACAAATAATTCATGCCCTTTGAATGTACAGTAAGATTCAGCTAAATTTGCTTTACCGAGCCTGATTGATTTTATCTCAGTTCCGCTTAGCTGAATGCCTGCTTCAATCCTATCTTCAAGGAAGTATTTAAATGATGCTTTTTTATTCTTTATCCTGATCTTATTATCCATTCTGATGTCAATCTGTATTCATCTTCCAATGAAGAATCATAAGTTTTTTCACGTCACACGTCACCCGTTAGCTTGCTAAAGCTTATTAAGTTTTAGCAAGGCAAAAGTAGTAATAGATTTCGTAATAGCATTTTCAAAAGCCTGTTTGTCGATATTTACTTCAATGCCGTTTTTCTCAAAATATTCAAGGATAAGCCCTGTGCGAAGATTTCCAACAAGCTTATGGCCTGCCATAGGGCAACCACCTAATCCATTCAGCACTCCTTCAAAACTCCTGCAACCATTTTTGTAGGCTGCATCAATTTTCTCGTACCATTGTGTGATGGTACTGTGTAAATGCAATCCAAACTGTATTTCAGGAAACAATGGAACCATTTGTTTAAATGATTCTTCAATAGTTTCAGCTGTACCAACTCCTATTGTATCAGAGATAACAACTCTATCTATGCCAATATTGTTCAGATATTCAGATTCTCTAAGCAGTTGTTCAATATCCCATTTTTCGCCGTAAGGATTTCCAAATGCCATCGACAGATATACAGTAAGATCTTTATTGTTTGCCTTACAGATCTTTAATATATTTTCAATGGATTCTCTGGATTTCAAAACCGACGAATTCAGGTTCTTTTCCAGGAATACATCTGAAGTTGAGTGAGGATATCCAAGATAAGTGATCTTTTCGTACTTCGATCCGATTTCTGCACCTTTTACATTTCCAACTATAGCAAGTAATTTCGACTTTGATCCATCCATATCAATGAGATCATGAACTTTAGCAGTATCTTTTAGCTGGGGAATAGCCTTTGGTGAAACAAAACTCCCGAAATCAATAACATCAAAGCCGACTTTCATCAGGGAATTGATGTAATCAGCTTTTGATTTTGTAGGAATAAACTGTTGTATTCCTTGCATAGCATCACGAGGAGTCTCGACGATCTCAATCATTGTTGGTTTATCATTTATTTGGTTTAATACGACACCTTACTCCAGATTCCTTTATATCCATTCCCTGTTGATCGGCAACCAGAGCGACTTGTGACTGGTGACTGGCGACTGGCGACTGGCGACTATTTAATATCTCCAAGTATCAGTGGCAATCCATCCTTACTGTTACCCACAATAACAATTTTACTGTTTGGTGAATTGGCAAGTAGAGTTGTTGCTTCAATACCTTTATCTCTTAATATCTTATCCGTTAAACTGGCACTTAATATTCTGTTTGCGGTGGCTTTTCCATCTGCTTCTATTCTTTGACGTTCAGCTTCCTGTTTGGCTTTTACCAGTTTGAATTCATACTCTAATGCTTCCTGTTCTTGCTTCAGCTTACTTTCGATTGCATTTTTGATGGTTGCAGGTAGAATGATTGACCTGATAAGTATCTGGTTCAGCTGTACATTTTTCTTGTCAAGCAAAGCCTTTGTTTCTACGTATATCTCATCCTGAATTACGTTTCTCTTAGTGGAATAAATTTCCTCAGGGGTATACCTTCCAATGACCGACCTAACTGATGCTCGTAATGAAGGGGTTACAACTCTGTTAACATATGCTTCACCAATAAATCTTAAGAGTGATCCGAGCTTATTGTATTTAGGTTGGTACCAGGCAGATACATCCACATAGATTTCAAGGCCATTGGATGAGAGTACGTTCATATCTTCAGATGTTTCCTGCTGACGTGTTTCAAAAACATACATCTTATTCCATGGTGCCATTAAATGGAATCCCTCTCCATAAGTTTTTGTAGTGTCAATACCATTTCCGAAAGTCCTGAACATTACACCGCCATGTCCTGATTCTATGGTGATGGTCATCCGGCTCCAGAATACAATGATTAGAATAATTGCAAGGATGATTATACCGATAGGTATGATCTTTTTAAAATCGAGGTTTAATTCATTTTCTGCCATAATATTGATTTTTGCGCTTTATAAAAGCATATTTACATTTGAGATTAACCTTATTGAGCTTAAGGCCTATTTATTAGTAAAGGTATAAAACGCCAGGGATTATTTGACGTTTTCAGAAAGTTTTCCATACAAAATCTAAAGTTTTATATTTACTCCTGCCATAAAATTGATTCCTGCCTGAGGAAAATATCCGTCAGAAGCGTAATATTCCCCACCCCAAACATATCTGTAAACCCATGCATTGGTTTCATATCTTTCATTCAGGATATTATTAATATAGAAATTAACTCCTATTTCTTCAAATAACCATGCTTTGAAACTATAGCCAAATCTGACATTGTTAACCAGGTAAGGATCAAGGCTGCGATCTTTATTGCTTGTGTTATCAATAAACTGACGACCTACATATTTAGATATCAGATCTATATTAAAACCTCTGAAAGGTTCATAAGAGATGATACTCCCTGCTATTATATCGGGAGAAAATGAGATGTCGGTTTCATCAAATTTATTAACGATCTTTCCTCCAGTGTCATAATCATCAACTGATTCAGTGAAGTTTTTAATCTTATTATTACTGAATGTTCCGTTTACATCCCATTTGAGATTCTTTAGGATTTTGACTGCCATGGAAATTTCAAGCCCGGCCCTGTAGCTGTCTTTCACATTTCTTAAAACAGGATAACCTACATTATCAATTTCGCCAGTGCTCACTAATTGATTATTATAATCCATATAGTAAATGTTTGAAAGAAAAATGAAATTCATGCTTCGGAGCTTATAGCCCAGTTCAAGGTCGTAAAGTGTTTCATGTAATGGAATAATGTTATCAGCGCTGGCATCGATATAATTTTGTCGTGATGGTTCTCTGTTAGCGATCGCATAAGAGATATAGATGTTATTCTTTTCATTGAGTTGATAGTTAATTCCAAGTTTTGGATTAAAAAAATCAAACTCGTGTTTCTGGCTTACATCTCCAAAAGCATCTTCTGTTCCATTAATTTCATAATTAATATGTTTATACTGAAGGTCTCCGTATAGATTAAGTTTATTATTAATTTGATAATTAATTTTCAGGAAAGTATTATAATCAACTTTAGTGCTGTGGTTGCTGTACCATTCGTCACCAATAAAACTATTTGATGCATATTGTGCCCATATAATCTTTCCAAAAGCTCTCCCTTTATAGATGCTGGAAGATTCTCCAATCAGAATATCAAATCTATTTCTTTTATAATTCAATGAAAAAGTTGATCCATAAAAGTCGTTATCCAGCCATTTTTGCCTTACCAGGTTAGTATTTGTAATAGTATCACCACCCATAAATATTGTATCCAATCCGTAATAGTTAAAAGAAGTAGCAGCATATGGGTTGTTCATATCCTGGAATTCCTCATAATAACCTCTTCCATAAGTATAATGCAGAGCAACATTCAACAGCCAATATGGATTGAACTGATGAGAAAGAAAGGCCTGGTAATGATCCTGCTGGTAGTTGTCTGTCTGATTTTCGTAAGTGAATGGATTATAAGTCCTGTTGGTTTTAAGGGAGTCTTTAGGAATCCCTGCCCAGGATTGATATGTCTTTTCTTTTCCTGAAAACACATTTATCTTAAAAATCGTTTTTTCACCGTAATAGCCTCCGGAGACAAAGAAAGACTTTAGATCAGAAAAGGCCCTGTCGACGTAACCATCAGATGTGATCTTTGAAACACGTCCGTCAATAGCCCATCTGCCTTTAATTAATCCTGTTCCAAATTTCAAAGTGTTCTTAAAAGTTCTGAAAGAACCGGCAGCACTGTTTAGTTCAGCGTATGGGTTTGCTTCAGGAGCAGTTGTTTGAATATTAATACTTGCTCCAAAAGCTGCTGACCCATTGGTTGATGTACCCACACCACGCTGGACCTGAATATTATTTATTGAAGATGCCATATCCGGGATATTCACCCAGAAAACAGATTGCGATTCAGCATCATTAAGAGGAATCCCGTTAAGCGTAACATTGATCCGGGATGGGTCTGTACCTCTTACTCTTATACTTGTGTAGCCGATACCAGTACCTGCATCAGATGAGGTTACTGTAGATGGTGAAGTAGCAATCAGAAAAGGAATATCTTTCCCAAAGTTTTGCTGTTCAATTTCTTTTTTATCGATGTTTGTATAAGTAGTAGGAGATGAGCTTTTTGCTTTCACAGCTCTTACTATAACTTCTTCCTGCATAATAGCTGTTTGGTCTAAATAAACATTTAATTCTATGTTTTTTTCCAACAAAACATTTTGCATTTGAGTTTCATAACCTATAAATGAAACATACACATTATACTCACCTTTTTTTAAGTTACTGAATATGAATTTCCCTTCAGCATTTGTGGAAGTTACAAGATAAGTATCTTCGATAAGCACATGAGCTCCTGGCAGTGGATCATTTGTATTTGCATCATATACCGTTCCACTAAGTCTCAATTGGGCAAAAGAGCTGCCCGTCATTGCTATAAAAGCAATCAATGCAATTAATAATTTTTTCATTTTACTTTTTTTTATTGTCCGTTAATCAGTTAATTAAACTGAATAAGACCCTTTTTAATAATTAAAAATTAAGAATTAATAATTAAAAATTGATTTGCAATTTGCAATTTGCATTCTGCATTTTGCAATCTGGTCTTCATTCCCTA
>CAZDWF010000096.1:0-13873 GCA_964508895.1 uncultured Bacteroidales bacterium | reverse complement strand
GGATGGTTAAAAGAACAGATGAGGCTACTAAATTAATTATTAATTCTTTTAATGTATTTCATCCATGACAGGTATCCGACAACCGCCAAAACTGTCAAAACAGCAAACAATACTGTTGTTGGATAAAGCCCTTTATAAATATAAATACCAGCTGAAACCGCATCAACAATAACCCAGATCAGCCAGTTTTCAATGATCTTACGTGCCAGCATCCAGGTTGCAATAAAGCTTAATGAAGTTGTGAATGCATCCAGGTAAGGTACATCGGAATCGGTAAGATAGATCAATATCTGGCTTATTCCAATAAAAAATGCGATAGCAGCTATTAATGACCAATACAAAGTTTTTTTTGAGGCCCTTGTTACCGGGATTTTTTTTTCTTCCTTTTTCTTTTGCCCGAACATCCAGTAATACCAACCATAGAAACTGATCACCAGATAGTAAAGCTGTAACGACATATCAGCATAAAGCTTAGCTTTTATATATACTGCTATATAGAGGCTCACCAGCACTATAGATACAGGCCAGTAAATTACCTTTTGTTTTATCTGAAGGTAAATGGCTATCAGTCCAAGTGAAGCAGCAATTACTTCTATGTAGTTTTGTATTATCCAGGATGCAATATCAGGAATCATTCTTCAATAGCTGTATTTAGGTCAGCATTAATAACCTTCATGACAAAAACTGAATGTGGATTATCAAAAGATTTTTTTATCTCCTTCTTCAAGGTGTCCATAACTTCATCATAAGTACCAAAGATCTGAGTACTCATCCCATTGGTTTTTATAATTAGATTTTTATTTTTTCTTATCCTGTCAATAAAATTTCTGATAGGAGGAACATATTCCTGATCCAATGGGTAATAGCTTATTTCAACAGATATATTCATTTGAGTAATTTAAACATGATTGCTTATTATAGCTAAAATTTATGCGAAATTACGATTTATTGCACATTCCATAACAGATTGTTATGAAAAAGAGACCAGGCTGTTAATTCTTCTTATTGCCATTGTTTCACTGAGTGGGCAAGATGGCTAAGAAAATTACATTCCCCGCCCACGGTTATTGCCACGCTTTCCTTTCATCCTTTCAATCAAATGTCGACGAAAATCCTCATCAATCTTATAATACTGAGCGATCTTTTTTGTAGGAAGTACTTCTTTCAGCATTTCGTAATACTTTACTTTAAGGTTCAGAAGTTCCTGTTCTTCAATAAATCTATGCGTAATAATACTATCAATTTGCTCCTCTGTGTACCTGTCTAAATGGCGTTGCTTTCCTTTTCCGGGGCCACCTCCCATAATACTGCTCATTATCTCTTTCTTCTCTCTTTCATATTCATGAAAAAGAGGCCAGAAACCTTTTTTCTCTTCACTTGTTAAGTCGAGGTTTTCCTGAATAAACCTCATTTTGGCTCCATGAAAAATTGCCCAGGCATCGGTAAGGCTACCATGATCAGGTATAATCATTGCATTGCTATCTGTCTGAGCTTGTAAAGATCCTGAAAAGGAAAATAATATTAAAAGAATTATCAGGATAGGAGAGCATCTCATTATCTTTTTCATATCTATTAATTTAGAAATTTTCAATTAGCTTAAGGTTTTCTTCATCTTCATATATATAGTATTCAAGGAGCATGTCTTCTGCGAGTATATCCTCCATATACATTTCTACCTCTACTGAATTAATATCTTCAGTAAGCAACTCCAGGAATAATTCTGAATTGTATATATCAGCATCATTCAAATATGCAAATTCACTGATAGAGATCTCTGAATAATCAATTTCATCTGTGTTTACTTCGGATTTTTGCAGGAAGATTATTGAAGTAACAATGAAAAGTACAATAACTGCTGCTGCTGGAATTAATTTATAAATACTTCTGATAGAAATAGTTCTTGCGTTATCATGATCTGATTCAGATATCTTTTCCGACATCTTCACAGGAAATTCATCAAAATATCCATCAGGAATATCATATGGAAAAACTTTCTCCAGCTTATCCAGCCTATTCTTATTTTTGTTATTTTTATTTTCAGTATTCATTGTATGTGTTTGACAATTAAGAATAAAGATAGTTTAATCCTCGAAAACGTATTTCTCGATTTTTTTAACAGCATGATGATATGAAGCCTTCAGAGCTCCAACGGATGTTCCTAAAACCTGAGATATCTCTTCATACTTCATTTCATCATAATATTTCATATTGAAGACAAGTTGTTGTTTTTTTGGTAAGCGTCTGACAGCTTTTAATAGTCTTTGCTGTATTTCATCACCACTATATTGATTACTAATGCTACCTCCTGAATCAGGAATTTCTTCATTATTATTTGTGCTGAACAGATTTCTATGCTTTGATTTATTCAGGAAGCTAAGGGCTTCATTGGTGGCTATCCTGTATATCCATGTATATAATCCAGATTCTGCTCTGAATTTATCAATGTTATTCCAGGTCTTCAAGAAGGTACTCTGCATAACATCATTGGTATCATCATGTTGTGTGATGATCCTTCGAATATGCATATAGATTCTCTGCTGGTATTTTTTTACCAACATATTAAATCCTAAGCTTTTCGAATCGGGATTTTTTATTAAACTTAATATTTCCTGATCTGAGATTTGATCCACATATTGTGATTTACACTATTTTGATCTGTAGAGTCGAAAATAGTTTAATTACCTCATATCAATTATATCAACATCAGGATAATCGACTTCATCAAATGTAAAATCTTTATCAGTCACATCTTTTTCCGGTATAAATTCTGTTATAGTATATACAGTTTTCCCTCCATTTTTATCATCGAGTACAATCTTTAATATATGCAGGTTGTCCTTTTTGATAAACAGGTCTGCTTTGGAATAGTTCTTATCTTCATTAGGCTTAAGGCTGATAATATAAACTGTATGTCCACCAATAACATCTTCAGCAAGATGCTTTGCTTTATAATTGGTATTATAGAATGTTAACAGATTGGAAGGGGCTATGGCATCTTCCTCTTCAACAACCTCATTGATCTGAACTTCTTCTGCATCTTCTATATAAGTCCAGATCGTATTCCCATCACAAATAACCAGTTGTCCAACAATACTCAGGCGATATCTATCCCCGCTGATCAGTAAAGTTCCTTTTCCACTTTCGTTGGTTTCTCCTTCAGGATTTAGAAGATCGTAAGTAAAGTCAGCTTCAACATTTTTATAGCTGTTTAGTTTATCTGTTGCTTTCTGCAGGATGTCATAGGCTTTTTTATGTTGTGCTGAAAGTGTAACGGTTAATGCACAAAATAATATCGTAAGTATGTTTCTCATAGTTCCTGTTCTTTATTTGTCTGTCTTATTTAAATCATTCAAAAATTGTTCCAAAGCGTACTCATCCTGAATTAGAACTACTCTTGCTTTACTTCCTTCGAATGGCCCGACAATTCCTGCAGCTTCAAGTTGATCAATGATTCTTCCAGCCCTGTTATAACCTAGCTTGAGTTTTCTCTGGATAAGAGATGTTGATCCATGCTGATTCTGAACGATTACCCTTGCTGCTTCTTCAAAGAGTTCATCTCTTTCCATTGGGTCAAAATCAAGTTCCCCGTCAGAATCATCCTCAGGTAAACGGGGGAGAAAAAATTCGTTACTGCTTGCTTTCTGAGATCCTATAAAATCACAAATTGCCTCTACTTCGTGAGTATCGATAAAAGCACATTGCAACCGAATAATATCACTTCCGGTAGCAAGTAACATATCACCTCTGCCAATTAGCTGATCTGCACCTCCTGAATCCAGGATAGTTCTGGAATCGACTTTTGCAATTACCCTAAAGGCAATTCGTGCAGGGAAGTTGGCTTTAATAGTTCCTGTAATAATATTCACCGATGGTCTTTGTGTTGCAATAATCAAATGAATTCCAACAGCCCGAGCCAGCTGAGCTAACCTTGTGAGTGGACCTTCTATTTCTTTCCCCGCAGTCAGAATAAGATCAGCGAACTCATCAACGATCACAACAATATATGGCATGAATCTATGACCTTCATTAACCTCCAGCTTTCCTTCAACGTATTTGGTATTGTATTCCTTAATATTTCGAACCTGGGCATCCTTAAGAAGCTGATACCTTTGATCCATTTCAATTCCCAGTGAATTAACTGTTCTTACAACCCTTCGGGTTTCTGTTATAATTGCTTCATCCGCTTCAGGAAGTTTTGCCAGGAAATGTCGTTCGATCTTTGAATATAATGTTAACTCAACTTTTTTAGGATCAATCAGAACGAATTTCAACTGTGCAGGATGTTTCTTATATAATAAAGCAGCAATGATCGTATTTAATCCAACTGATTTACCCTGTCCTGTTGCACCTGCCATAAGAATATGAGGCATCTTGGTAAGGTCAGCCACATAGCTTTCATTGGATATGGTTTTTCCAAGTACAAAAGGTAGCTCATAGTTAGCTGTTTGAAATTTTTCAGAAGCCAATACAGATTTTATTGCTACAATCTCCCTGACCTGGTTTGGCACTTCGATGCCTATGGTCCCTTTCCCGGGAATTGGAGCAATGATCCTTATACCTAAAGCAGAAAGGCTAAGTGCGATATCATCTTCAAGATTTTTACTTTTTGAGATACGAACACCCGGAGCAGGGATTATTTCATATAAGGTAACAGTTGGGCCAATTGTTGCTTTAATTTTATCTATCTGAATAGCATAGTTTTCGAGTGTTTCTACTATCCTGTTCTTGTTCCTGGTAACCTCTTCTTCGGTTACACTTATCTGAGAAGCTCCCGGGTCGTCAAGAAGATTCAAAGTGGGATATTTATAATCAGGAAGGTCATCTAATGGATCAACAGGGGTGTCTGACTTGTGAATCCCTTTACTTACGGTTTCTTCTTCTTTCCCTTTTTCAATGGTTAATTCAATACCATTATCATCTTCTGCTTTCTTTTCTTTAACTTCTTCAGTAATATCTGTATACGGGTCAGTATCATTAATATTATTTTTCTTGTCTTTGATGCTATCATCTTCAGATACTGAGAATTCTACAGTATTGTATAGATCTTCTCCTATACTATTAGAAGGATTACCATTATTATTTTTACTTGTCAAATTATCTTTATCATCTTTTTGTTTACGTTTGGGAAGCTTAATTTTGAAAAAGACCAATGCGATAGCAAATGCTATAAATATTAAAAGCAATGCTGTACCAATACTTCCAACCACACCATTGAGCCATAAGGTCATCTGGTAACCAAAAATACCTCCTAGAATTGCAAGTTTAGAATTCATGAAGATAAACCCAAAAGAAACCGAGAGAATTACTAATCCAAGTAAGCTCAACCTGAATGTTTTTCCAAGAGGTAAAATACTTTTTTTGAAGAGCATCCTCCATCCTGCAACAAACAGGAACAGAAGAATCAGAAAGGAAGAAATACCAAACCATTCTTTAATGAATTGCATTGAGAGGGCTTCACCAAGCCTTCCTCCCCAATTATTATAATCCAGGGTGTTGTCACTGAACACCCTGTGAAAAGGGATACGGGTATAAATATCATTAACCTGATGGCTAAACCAACCAATTAAGAATGACATAAAGGAGATAAAAAGATATAAGGATATCAATATAAATGAAAAGCCTGTAATCCTGCGGAAATTATCATTTTTCAGAAAGGAGAAGAATGCTTTCTTTTTTGTTTTCTTCTTTCTGGTAGTTTTTTTTACAGCAGGTGCAGGTTTTTCTGTTTTTTCTTCTTCTTTAAATCTATTGGTCTGTTTAGCCATAGTTTAATAATTACATTCCTCCGCCAAAGTTTTGTCTCATTTCATCCTTGGTGGTTTCTTTATATCCTTCAGGAATTTCAAAATCAGAATCTTTTAACTTTTTCTTTTCAACTGAAATAGCTTCCATTTTCATATTACCCATTCCTTCAATAATTTCAAATTCCATCAAAGCACCGTCAATATCTTTAAACATTGAATTATTAAAATTCAAAGCTTTTGATCCAAGTTTAGGAGCATAATATACATTGAAAGTCATTGATTTACCTTCTTCTTCAATAGTTATAATAACCTTCTTGCATTCATATCCTGCGATTTCTTTGGTTTCATCAACGAATTTGAGAGTAGGTTCATCCTCTTTTGCAATTTGATCTTCTATTTCCTCTTTTCCTTCTTTAGTGTAAAATTTCTGACCCATCATATCATAGAGATCATAAACAATTTGATTTTCAGCATCAATAATGTGAATATTTTTAAACATTGATGAACTAATCTCTGTTTTTGACATATTCCCGGAAATATAATAAGTCATAATCTTAGGCATCATTGATGCCATCTGAGGATCCATGTCAGGCATATTATATGAGATCTTATATGTTATTATGCCTTTAAATTCTTTTGCTTCTGTATTTAACGCAAAAACTGCGAATAATAATGCAGTTACAATTATCGTACGCATCAAATTTTTCATTTTGGTTCAATTTAATTATTACTTATTTACTATATACAAATTTAATAATCTTTTAAGAGTGGTCGACATTACTCCTTAGGGATTCTTGAAAGATTTATCAGAGGGTGTTGTTATTTTACAAACCTGAACATATTATTCCACCTGATTTTTCCATTAAAGAGAGACTTATCAGGATCAAGGGATAACCATACAAAGAAAGCTTTCCCAACGATGTGATCAATAGGAACAAATCCCCAATATCGTGAATCTGCTGAATTATGACGGTTATCTCCCATCATCCAGAAATAATCCATCTTAATTTCATACTCTTGGGTTTCTTCTCCATTGATATATATTTTATCATCTATCTCATCAAGAGTATTGCCTTCATATGCTTCAATTATTCTTCTATACAGAGAAATGTTTTCAGGAGATAATTTGATTATATCTCCTGTTTTCGGAATATATAGTGGTCCAAAATTGTCGATATTCCATTTATAATTCTTATCAAAAGGGAATATGTCTTTATTCCATTTTCCAATAGGTTCTCTGTATTTCACAACTCTTTGGATATTCGGCAGGTCGTCAAGTTGTCTGGCAGATTTCCCGGTTGTAAAAACAACAAATTCTCCCGGGCTTGATGTTGCAAGCATTTCTGAGATATCCAGGCGATCAAGTATAATAGGATTGATCCTTGAACCATCGGTCTGGATTATATATTTGAACTGTAAGTTTTCAGGATTTTCTGCTTCTACGCCATTGATATAGACCTGTTGTTCTTTTATTTCCAGCGTATCGCCAGGTAATCCAACACATCTCTTAATATAATTCTCCCTTTTATCTGCCGGACGGGCTGTAACTTTACCAAAACTACGTTGATCATTTAATACCCTGTCGCGTCCATATTCTTTTGAGAGCACATAATAGCTAATATTACTCTGAAATAGAAGGGAGACAGTATCTCCATCAGGATAATTAAATACAACAGCATCGTTATGTTCTATGTCTGAAAATCCCGGAAACCTATAATATGGAAGTTTGATCCACTCAAGGTATGATTTTGTTTGATTGGTAAGAGGCATAGTGTGATGAACAAAGGGAAATGACAATGGTGTCATTGGTACACGTGGTCCATAGCTTACTTTACTAACAAATAGATAATCGCCTACTCTTAAAGATTTTTCCATTGAAGAAGTTGGAATTGTATAAGCTTCAAAGAAGAATATTCTGATAATAGTAGCTGCGACAACAGCAAAAATAATGGCATCGACCCATTCTCTGATCCATGTCTTTTTTACCTTTGGCACTTTTTCCGGATCGGTATATTTCTCTTTTAGTGAGAATCCAAGATAGGGGAGATAGACAAATGGAAAGATTACACCAAGAGCCTGGTCTCCCAGGCCGTGTTTTCCGAAACATTTTAATATTTCCACGATCAGAAGCAATACCATAAAAACATTTATGAATGGTATCAATATGAAGATGAACCACCATAATGGTTTTTTCACAATTTTGATCCAAATATAAAAGTTGTAAAATGGTATGAGGATTTCCCAACCCGGACGCCCTGCTTTCTCAAATATTTTCCACAACCCAATTATTGATGCCAGCAAGGTGAATATAAAAAAGATAGAATACAGACTCATTGCAATGAATTTTAATTCAAAAGTAAGTTTAAATTGATAATTGAGATGTTAAATTTTGTTAACTATTATTAAGCTTTAGCAGGTCTGACATAGAATACACACCTTTTTTGCCAATAATCCATCCTGCTGCAATCAGTGCACCATAAGCAAAGCCTTTCCTGTTTTTTGCCGAGTGTGAAAGTTTAATGATATCAAATTCTGATTCAAAGGTAATATCATGAGTCCCTGTAACATCACCTTCTCTATGCGAAATTATGCCTAGCTCTTCATTCTTATCCGATTTTTTATTGATCCATTTATTGATCCAGGATAATTCATTGATCAGGTCATTTGCAAGGGTAATGGCCGTACCGCTTGGCGAATCAAGTTTGGCAGTATGATGTGTTTCTTCAATAGATATCTTATAGTCTTTTAAGTATTCAGCATTTCCTGCAATATATTTATTCAATGCGAAAAATATATTCATCCCAATATTGAAATTCGAAGCAAAGAACAGGCTGTTATTGGTTTTGATACACTTGTTCTTAATATCTTCAAACTGATTGTGCCATCCTGTAGTTCCTGTGACAACCGGAAGATTGATCTCAAAACATTTTTTAATATTCTCAACTACTGTTTCCGGAGTGGAAAACTCAATAGCAACATCGGCTTGCTCTATCTCTGATATCTTTTCCTGCCATTCAATATCATTATCAATGATAGCAGAAATTTCCATCTTTTTTTCAAGGGCAAGACTTTCAATTTGTTTGCCCATCTTTCCATATCCAATTATTGCAATCTTCAATATTTAAAATTTTAATTTTACACTCAAACCGGTCACCGTCCCAAAATACTTCTGTCGATTGTCGAACATAGGCTCAAAATGTATACTTAAATCATCAGAAATATCATAATCAAAAAAGTGTGCATCGACAGCTGCATCCAGTATATTCAAAATATACCAGACTCCTGTGAAGATATACGTGACCTCAAGGTTCCGCCTGTAATGATTTTTTCCCTGCAACAGCTGATCCTGATTATATTTTATAACATAATCATTAGGGATGTTCACCGATGAATCCCCATTAGTTACCCAGTTAAAAGCATCCCTGTATTTTCTGTATTCTTTACCATTACTTATAATAAAATAAGCAAAAGCACCAAATCCTGCATAAATGATGGGTAATTTCCAGTACTTTTTATTGTATGCCTGTCCTAATCCAGGTAATGCCATAGAAAAAAGAGCAGCTTTAGTAGGGGAATGAACTTTTTCCAGTATTGTATCATTACTGACCGTATGTTGCGCAATAGATTTGTTTGAACAAGCAAGCAATAATATCCCCAGGAACAGAGCCAGCATCAAGACTTTTAAAATTGACTTCACCCTGTTAAAATGATTATATGAGATAATGCTTGATAAATTCACATTAAAAATTTTTCAGGAATTAAGAGGTTTAAAGTTTTTTTAGTATCTCTTCAAGTTCCTCACTATTTTCAAAGGGGATAACGATACTTCCTTTACCTTTATTATTAAGTTTGAGCTGTACTTTAGTATCATATTTCCCACAGAGATCATCCTGTATTGTTGTATATTTTACAGGAGTTTCAAACTTATCTGTTTTAACAGCTTCTTTTTGGGGCTGATTGAATTTTCTGACAATTTCCTCAACCTGACGAACAGACAGATCTTTCTGTATAACCCTGTTGAGCAGATTTAGTTGTTTTTGAGCATGTTCAACATTAATGAGAGCCCTGGCATGTCCCATTGTAATCTTATTTTCTCTTAACGCAACCTGAATATCGGCAGGCAGTTTCAATAATCTGAGGTAGTTAGTTATAGTAGTTCTTTTTTTACCCACTCTTCCACTGAGTTTCTCATGGGTAAGGCTACATTCTTCTATAAGTCTTTGAAAGCTGATTGCAATTTCAATAGAATTGAGATTCTCCCTGTGGATATTTTCAATAAGTGCCATTTCAAGCATTTGCTCATCATTGGCAACCCTGATATACGTTGGGATCTTAAAGAGTCCGGCAATTTTAGAAGCTCTCAGTCTTCTCTCACCAGAGATAAGTTGAAACTTATTTAATCCGGTTTTTCTAACAGTAATTGGTTGTACTATTCCTTGCTCTTTAATTGAATCAGCTAATTCCACCAAAGCTTCTTCTTCAAAGTTATCTCTGGGTTGAAAAGGATTTGCTTTAATATATTCAAGAGGTATTTCGGCTATAGCTCCTACAACATAATTGTCAGCAATTTCTCTTGACCTGTAATCTGTTTCAGGTCCTTGCAGAATTGCATCTAATCCTCTTCCTAATGCTTTCTTTTTACTTGTCATTAATTATTTCAATCTTTTTTTCTTCTTCACTTATATTTGTAAGTTCATTTTTTTGCAGGATTTCCCGTGCAAGGTTAAGATGGTTAATCGCTCCCGTGCTAGATGCATCATGCATTATTATAGTTTCACCAAAACTTGGTGCTTCTCCCAGTTTAATATTTCTATGTACTACAGTATCAAACACCATAGTATCGAAATGTGTTTTCACCTCTTCCAAAACCTGACGAGCGAGTCTTAACCTGATATCGAACATGGTTAGAAGGATGCCTTCAATCTCAAGGTTTTCATTAAGGCGGTTCTGTACAATTCTTATTGTATTTAGTAGTTTTCCCAGTCCTTCCAAAGCAAAATACTCACATTGAACAGGAATAATTACCGAATCCGATGCAGTTAATGCATTAACAGTGATTAGCCCAAGCGATGGAGAACAGTCTATTATTATGAAATGGTAATTATCTTTGATCTTGTTTATGACCTTATTCATCATCTTCTCCCTGTTTGGTAGGTTGATCATTTCGATTTCTGCACCAACAAGGTCGATATGGGCAGGAAGCAGGTCGAGGTAAGGTGTATCTGTATGGACAATTGCTTTTTCAGGGTCAAAGTCATCAATAACACATTCGTAGATACTGCTGCTGATATTTTTAGGATTTACGCCCAGGCCAGAGGTAGCATTTGCTTGTGGGTCAGCATCAATAACAAGTGTTTTGTATTCAAGTATAGCAAGGCTTGCACCAAGATTGATAGCAGTTGTAGTTTTGCCAACTCCTCCTTTCTGGTTAGCAATTGAGATGACTTTTCCCATTTCGTGTGTTAATTTTGTATGTAAACAAAAATACAATAAAGCTGGAAAAAACAAATCCCGGACAAGGAATAGTTATTAACCAAACAACAATAGTTGTTGAAAAAAAATTAAGTTTACCAAGAAAGAATTCTGGCTCTATGTTTCGTTAGAATCTTCCTTTTTCTCTTCATTCCCAAGATCCTCGAAATCTACATCGAGATGTTCCTTTGAAATAAGTTCTTCGTCAAGGGCTCCTTCGTGTACTTTGCCGGTTTCAATAAATTCCATAACATCACTCAATCCGTTCCTGAACTTGTCAAAGTCTTCCTTATAAAGGAATAATTTGTGTTTTTCGTAATAGAATTTACCCTGATCATTATTAAACCTTCTTTTGCTTTCAGTAATGGTTAAATAATGCTCTCCGGATCGGGTCGCTTTTACATCAAAAAAGTAGGTACGTTTACCTGCTCTTACAACTCGCGAAAAAAATTTCCTCTCTAGCGGCACCTTTGTTTTCTTGCTCTTCCATAACCTAATTACTTATTTATTTATCCTTCTTTAAACAAAAATAACAATATTCTTTAATAAAAAAATATGATGATAAATTTATCTGTTAAATATTCGTTAAAGTATTTTTATTGTTTATCGATGCTCAATGATAATTATTAAAGCATAGACAGTAATGCTTGCATATTAGTTGCATCATGATTAAAAAAGCACCAAAAAATATAAAAACCACAAAACTCAAATTATAGATTCCAAGCAAATAACAAATCACAGCAATTAAATTACAAACCTGCAAAAGCTAACATTTTGCAGGTTTGTAATTTTGAATTTGTTTTTTTGAATTTGACTGGAATTTGTGATTTGTAATTTAGTGCTTCCTTGCAATTAGTGTTTCTTTATTATGGATTTACTTTTTTCACTGCATCAATGATAGTTCCATCGACCCATTTAATCACTGCAACAAGCTCATCGTCAAGATCTGGTTTTTCAGCTTTGCCACAGATCTTTTCTGCTTCGTTTTTCAGCTCTTCAATGCTTTTAATAGCTAGACCCGAATTCTTTGTTTTCTCAATAAGGTCGGTGCGTTTAGGATTAATGGCTATACCTCTTTCTGTAACTATTACATCAATCAATTCTCCCGGGCCACACAGTGTTGTCACCTCATCTTTAATTACAGGAATTCGGTCTCTGAATAATGGAATAGGTAATATAGTGCATTTTGAGAACAGACAGTTTTGCCATCCACCAATACCATGAAGCAGCAAGCCATCTGAGTGCGTAACCACATTTGCATTAAAGTTAATATCAACTTCTGTAGCACCTAAGATCACTACATCAACCATAGATGCAAAGTTTCCTTTGCCATGGTAATTATAGCTTGTGAAGGGACTTGTATTTAAATGATTTGAATTTTCGCGCATGGATCTTACACCTTCAAGGTCAAAAGTTTGTCCATCGAGAATATAATCAACCAATCCTTCTTCAAGCATTTCAACAGGATATTTATTACTTCCTGCTCTGATAAAGCGTGCTTTTATACCTCTTTTTCTTAGCATCTCACCAAAATAATTACCTATTGACAATGCGGTGCCGCCTGCACCTGCCTGGTATGAAAAACCATCCTGGACTATCCCTGCAGCATCACAGAATTGTGAAGTGAGCTCAGCAATTAATAAGCGATCAGGACTTTTTGTGATCTGTGTTGTTCCTGATATTATTTTTTCAGGAATACCCACTTTGTCAACAACAACAGTATAGTCTACATAATTGCCATGAATTTGCCATGGAATACATGGGAATGGAACCAGGTTATCAGTGACGACAATTACCTTGTCGGCATATTGAGAGTCGCCCAGTGCAAAGCCAAGTAAACCACATGCGGCGGGACCATCAACACCATTGGCATTTCCGAATGCATCAGCTGTCGGAGCTGCAATTATTGCTATATCTATTTGAACATCACCATCCTGTATAGCTTGATATCTGCCACCATGAGAACGTAAAACTCCCATCCCTTTCATGTTACCCATAGAGCAAAATCTACCCAGCCCTCCATTCATACTTCCTTCTATCCGATTAATTGTTCCATCCTCAAGATATTCAATGAGTCTTTCCTGGCATGGAAAAGAAGCTGAAGGGAACCATCTAAGGTCTTTCACCCCAAGCTCTTTTGCAATGTCGAATATCTGGTTTGCAATTATATCTCCGTTACGGAAATGATGATGAGTGGAAATTGTCATCCCATTTTTTAAGCCAGCTCTGATCAATGCTTCTTCCAGGTTTGGAATTAACTTGTTTCCATCATCCGGATAGTTGGCACATGAGGAAATATCTGGAGCATGTTTTTTTCCTGTTGGTATATGTTTGCCAACACCTTTATATGGTATATGCTCTTCACCATTAACAATTGAAGGAACTATTCTTCCTGCAGCATTTTTAACAAGTTTATCGTACTTCTTCATTGGAGGTGATATATATGTTGATTTACTTTTCTTTTAATTCTTCCTTTTCCCAGTTTTCAGATAGTTTGCCAGATTTTACAGCAAGCTGAATTGTTCTTTGTGCTCTTTTAACTACTGGTGGGTCTATCATTTTAGTTCCAAGAGATACAACACCCAATCCTTTTGCTTCAGCTTCAATGAATGCTTTAACAATCTTTTTTTGCTTTTTCAATTTCGCTATCCTGAGGA
>CAZDWF010000095.1:0-13938 GCA_964508895.1 uncultured Bacteroidales bacterium | reverse complement strand
ACTCACCTCCTGACGACCAATACTTTTTAGTCTGTGAAAATAAAGTTGATGAAAGCATTAAAACCAATATTGTCAAGTATATATTTTTCATTGTATAAAAATTTGATGTTGATAATAACAAAGACATATAAAGTTAAATTAAAATATTTATCCGGCAAGATATTAACAAATTCAATATTTCATTGCGTCTGAGAAACAGAGCAAATGTGTATATTTACACTTCATAATAATTTTTTGCATTCAATTTATAAGCACATGAAAAAAATTCTTCTCTACTTATTGGTTTCAATAATAATTGCCTCATGTGGCCATAAGGCTTCACCTCCACCTCCGCCACAAGAGATCCCTGTTGTAAAAGTAAAACAGGAAGATGTTCCTATCATGCAAGATTTTGTCGGACAAACCTATGGCTATTCTGATATAGATATTCGTGCCAGGGTAGATGGTTTTCTGGAAGGAATATACTTTGATGAAGGATCCCGGGTTAAGAAAGGAAAATTATTATATGCTATAGATGCTGAACCATTTCAGGCAAGTGTCAATGAAGCGGTTAGTCAATTAGCTGAAGCCAAAACCATGCTGGTAAAAGCAAAAAATGATCTTAACAGGATCAAGCCTCTTGCAGAAATAAATGCTGTTAGTAAAAGCGACCTTGATGCAGCCATAGCCCAGTATGGAGCTGCTAAAGCATCTGTTGATGCAGCAGAAGCTGGTGTTGATCTTGCAAAAATACAACTGGGTTATACAAAGATATATTCCCCAATTACAGGTACAATAGGTATTACGGAAGCCAAGGTGGGTGATTATGTTGGACAATCTCCTAACCCTGTTGTTTTAAATACTGTATCCAGGACAGACACAATTATTGTACGCTTTTCAATTACAGAAACTGATTATCTGAAAATGGCCAGGTATGTCAGTGAGCATCATGGGCGATTGGATAACAGGCAAAGACGTGGGCAGCAGGGCATTGACCTAATTCTTGCTGATGGCAGCACTTTTAAGGAGAAAGGATATGTTGACTTTATTAACAGAAATATTGATCCATCTACGGGAACCATTTTACTGCAAGCAAGTTTTCCTAATCCAAACAGTATACTTCGTCCGGGACAATTTGCTAAAGTAAGAGGTATAATGGACGAAGTTAAAGATGGTATACTCATACCTCAACGCTGTGTATCTGATTATCAGGGGAATTATTTTGTATATACCGTAAACGATTCCAATATGGTTGTCCAAAAAGATATTAAAATAGGCCCTACAATTGATGAAGACTGGCTCGTGCTGAATGGGCTGAAACCAGGAGAAACAATTGTATACGAAGGCCTTCAGAAGATAAAGCCAGGAATGATCATTAAACCGGTTCCTGCAAAAGAAACTAATCAAGAACAACAATAATCCTGCAAGCTATGGGTAATTTCTTTGTAAGAAGGCCAATTGTGGCCATGGTAATTTCCATTGTTATAGTAATAGTGGGAAGCTTGTCAATGTCCCAGCTCCCAATGGAACAATATCCTGATATCACACCTCCTATGGTAGAGGTAATTTGTAATTATGTAGGAGCAAATGCGCTGAATGTCGAACAGTCTGTTTCCACTCCGCTTGAACAACAAATAAATGGTGTGGATAATATGCTTTATATGAAATCCACTAATGCCAATGATGGTTCATCTTCAATTCAAATCACTTTCGATGTAGGCACTGACCCTGATATGAATACAGTATTTACTCAAAACAGGGTGTCGTCAGCAACTCCTATGCTTCCTGAAGAAGTAAAACGCCAGGGTGTCAGCACTAATAAATCCATGAGTAGCATCATCCTTGCTTTTGCCATATATTCAGATAAATATGATCAGAATTTTCTGGCAAACTATGCCAATATCAACATTACAGATATCTTTTCACGTGTTGGGGGTGTTGGCCGAGTTAATGTTCTAGGCGCCGGTGATTATTCCATGAGAATTTGGGTAAAACCCGACAGGCTGGCACAACTTGGAATCTCAATTCCTGAAATCACAGCTGCCATTCAGCAACAAAATATCATAGTTCCAGGTGGTAAGTTTGGTGCTGAACCTGCTCCGGAGGGTACCGAATTCACTTATACAGTTAAAATGCCCGACAGGCTTCAAACAGAAGAGGAATTCAGGAATATCATTGTCAGAACAAACTCCGATGGTTCACAGGTTAAAGTTAAAGATGTTGCGGAAGTAGAACTGGGAGTAGAATCCTATAATGTATTCAGTAATTTTGATGGTAAAAATTGCGCTTTGATCACTGTTTATCAATCCCCCGGTACTAATGCCGTTAAATTGGGAGATGAGCTGAAAGCAATTATGGCAGATCTTTCTAAAGATTTTCCGGAAGAACTTAAATATGAAATTGCACTTGATGCTACACTGCCAATTACTGCCGGGCTAAGGGAGATCATGATCACATTGTTTATTGCCCTGGCTCTTGTAATTTTTGTGGTTTTTCTTTTTATCCAGGATTGGCGGGCTTCACTTATCCCCACTATAGCAATACCTGTTTCACTTATCGGCGCCTTTGCAGTATTCCCATTACTTGGATTCTCAATAAATGTACTATCACTACTTGGGCTTGTTCTTGCGATCGGAATTGTTGTTGACGATGCCATTGTTGTAGTTGAGCGCGTCCAGGTAAATATCGCAAGTGGATTAAATGCTAAAGAGGCGACAGTAAAAGCTATGCGAGAAGTATCAGGTCCCGTTATTGCAACAACCCTGGTTCTGGTAGCCGTTTTTATCCCGGTGGCTTCCATGGGAGGAATTACAGGAAGGTTGTATCAGCAATTCGCTATAACCGTTGCTGTATCTGTTGTATTCTCCTCTGTAAATGCACTTACACTGAGTCCGGCATTGTGTTCGTTGCTATTACGTGAGCCAAAACCTTATAAAGGCATAGTTGGGAAATTCTTTGGTGGTTTTAATAGAGTTTTTGACAGAAGCATAAAATCTTATTCAAGTTTCACCACCATAGTAACCAGAAAAATTACAAGAAGCCTGATCTTCATTGGAATAATTTGTATCGGTATTGTGATTGTTTCTCGCTTCGTCCCCGGTGGGTTTATTCCTGAAGAAGACCAGGGGTATCTGTTCGTACATATTGAATTGCCTCCTGCTGCATCCTTACAAAGGACTGAAGCTGTGATGCAACAGATAAATATGGTACTTAAAAACTTTGATGACGTGGAATATTCATCCGGTGCTGCCGGGTTTAGTTTGTTATCTGGAAGTATGGCAACAAATGCCGGGGTATTGTTCCTGACACTGAAGAACTGGGATGAAAGAGATAAAACCGCATTAGAAATTGCAAACGAAATTAATATAGCGTTTTATTATAATCTCAATGATGCCCTGGCTTATTCTTTTGGACCACCTGCCATCCCGGGGCTCGGTACCGGGTCCGGGTTTTCAATGATGTTACAGGATAAGAGTGGTGGCTCACCTGAATACCTTGCTCAGCAGGCACAAAATTTTATTTTGGCAGCAAATGAGCGGCCGGAAATATCAAATGCACTTACCTCATTCCAGGCTAATATTCCTCAGAAGTCGATCGAGATAAATAAAGATATGGCTCTGAAAGCAGGTATAGACCTCAATGAGCTATATACTACCATCAGTGCATTCCTGGGAGGCTCTTATGTAAACGATTTTAATCTTTTCGGAAGATTATACAGGATATATGTACAGGCCGAACCAGAATACAGGCTTAATCCTGAGCAACTAAATATGTTTTACGTTAATAACAGTAATGGAGATAAAGTACCCTTGTCGGCTATCTGTAAAGTTATTGACAGTTACGGACCTGATTATACTGTCAGATATAATCTTTTTCGAGCTGTTGAAATTACAGGATCTGCTGCTGAAGGCTATTCATCAGCACAGGCACTGGATGCACTGGAAGAGGTAGCTAATGAAATGCTGCCTGAAAATATGGGTTATTCCTGGTCGAATATGTCATACCAGGAAAAAGAAGCATCCGGTTCAGGAAACACAGTATTTTTATTAGCCCTGGTATTCGTCTTCCTGATCCTTGCAGCTCAATACGAAAGCTGGTCATTACCTTTCAGCATACTCATGGGAACTCCTTTTGCTATATTTGGTGCAATGATATTTATCTTTGGAGCAAGAGCTATTAGCGAAAGTTACGAAAACAATGTATTCATGCAAATCTCGTTGGTAATGCTGATCGCTATGGCGGCAAAAAATGCCATTCTTATCATTGAATTTGCTAAATTGAAATTTGATGAGGGCATGAGCCTGTTTGATGCAGCAATCAGTTCTGCAAAAATAAGATTCAGGCCAATCCTGATGACAGCTTTCTCATTTATCCTCGGAGTTATGCCATTAGTGTTTGCATCCGGAGCTGGTGCAGAAGCACGAAAAGTGATGGGGGTTGCACTACTAGGTGGAATGCTGATAGCCACACTACTGGGTGTTTTTCTTTATCCTATGCTATTTGTATTTATTGGTAAAATAGGAAAGTATGAAAAGAAAAGAGCGAAATCAATTGAACTTAATGCCGTCAAAAATGAAGAATAAAAGTAAATTACTCATACTATCAGTGCTCATAACAATGGGCATTTCTTCCTGTAAGGTCGGGCCGAATTTTGTGACTCCTCAGGTGACAACCAATGATTATTACAAGTTCGACAGCATTAAATCAGATTCAATGATCAATCTGAAATGGTGGGAATTATTCCAGGATGAAGATCTGCAAAAACTTATTACTACAGCTCTTGACAATAATAAAGATATACTTATGGCTGCCAAAAGGCTTGAACAGGCCAGAATCTATGTCGGATATACACAAGCTGACATGTATCCATATTTGGGTTATGAAGGAGGTGCAAGCAGGGCAAGGAATTATGCAGGAGGTATGGCTATCGGGCCTAACAACAACTTTTATTTCACACCCACTTTATCATGGGAGATTGATTTCTGGGGCAAATACAGAAGGGCAACCGAAGCGGCCCGTGCTGAAATGATGGCTTCTGAATATGCACTGGTAACAACACAAATCGGACTCATCTCTTCAGTGGTTTCTTATTACTATCAACTACTTGATTACGACGGACGGCTTGAGGTAACAAGGAATACATTACACTCAAGACAGGGATCACTTAAAATCATGCAGGAACGATTTGATCATGGAACTATTCCACAGCTTGACCTGAACCAGGCGGAGATACAAGAAGCAATCGCTGCAGCTAGCATCCCACGCTATGAACGTGCCATTGCATCAACTGAAAATGCGCTTAGTATATTGCTGGGTAAAAACCCGGGAGCCATAATATACCGAGCTAAGCTTATTGATGAAAGACCTCCTCCTCCAATACCTCCCGGGATACCTTCTGAACTTCTTCAGAGAAGACCGGATATATTGCAGTCAGAACAATTAGCTCACGCCCAGACAGCCAATATAGGTGTTGCACAGGCAATGAGATTTCCTTCATTTAATTTAACAGCCTTCCTGGGATTTGCCAGTGCCGACCTTACAGGTATCACAACCGGGAATAATGGAATATGGTCATTGAGTGGAGGATTGCTTGGTCCTGTTTTTAACTTTGGCAAGAACAAAAAAAATGTAGAAATACAACAACAAAAAGCCGAAGAATATATACTGAATTATGAAAACACTATACTTATGGCTTTCCAGGAAGTAGAAGATGCGCTTATGGAAATCCAGACTTACAAAAAAGAGTTCGAAGCTATTAACAGACAGGTCAATTCTGCCAGTAACGCAGCTTATCTGTCAAGACAAAGATACGATGGTGGAGTCACCAGTTACCTAGAAGTACTTGATTCAGAAGGAACCCTCTTCGATGCCCAACTTTCAGCTTCAGAAACCTACCAGCTTTATTTGCAGGCATATGTAAAACTATACAAAGCACTGGGCGGTGGCTGGATTACCGAACAATAGTAACTGATGGTGATTTATAGTTGATGCCGGATGCCGGAATAACTCAACATAAAGTAAGCTTCATCAATGCCTGGAATTTCTGAAGATTTAATAATGTACTTTTAGTTTTTCAGACTGCCCTGCTAAAAATGGATATTTGTTAAAAATCCGTGACACTGCATAGTCAATTTTCTCCTCCATCTTATCAGGATTCTCGTTTAAAGTACCGGTACCTATTCCATACCAGGCAAGTTTATTTGCCTTTGCATCAACGAGGTCGATCACAAGGGTGCCTTCCTTATAATGTATGGCATCTACTGTTGTCCATCCCGGAGAATAACCATAATACCATCCATAATAATATGGTCCGTAATATGAAGGACCATAATGTGTAGTCTGGTAGTCTACCTTATTTTGAACCTTAACATAATAAGTTATCCAGATGTCCGGTTTATCTGAAAGGGTATATCCCCTTACATCCATTTCTTCCTTTACAGCATTCTCAATCCTTCTCTGGTTAATAGGGTTGATCATAGCGGGATACTTCTCGTTTTTCTCTTTGGGAACTTTGAAATTATAAGTCTTGAAATTCCCAAAATCAATATCCTTATCATAATCAGTAACAACACTAATTGAGGAACATCCTGAAAAAATTATTGCCAGGATCATTAAAATAAATACATTCTTTTTCATAGATATAAAATTATTAATTTCATTTCATTCTGTTACACCTTATAGTTTATTCCGCTCAGGCGGAGCATTATGTGTCATGATCAAAGAGTTACAAAGTTAATACAGAAATAATAATATAAATATAATATTTTCGTATCTTGACAACATATAAAATGCATTTTTATGAATATCCTTCTGAGAAACAGATATGCTTTACTCTTTACTTCAATAATCCTTTTTCTGCTGATACCTCCATTTGTTGGAAATAATGTATTTGTTAAATTCTTAGTTGCTTCAATATTATTGACAATACTTCTTTTCCAAAGTGTTCTGGTGGTATTTAATAATAAAAAATATGTTATTGCAGGAATTGTTTTTGGTATTGTTGCAATATTACTTAGCTGGATAGCATATTTTTTTCCTTATGAAATAAAGATTCTGCTTTCATTATCATATGCTCTCTTCTTCCTGTTCTTCTTATTCATCACTATCATTCTTATCACACATCTGTTAAAAAGCAAAGAAGTTGAAATAGAAACTATAATTATCGCCAGCAGTATTTATTTCCTCCTTGGAATCTTAGGAGGATTTATCTTTGAGATTTGTTTTCACTTAATCCCGGGCTCATTAAAAATCCCTGGTGATGTTTCCATGCAGGTGAGTGATTTTATCTATTACAGTTTCACCACTATGACAACCCTTGGCTATGGTGATATTACACCTCTGGTGCCTCAAACACAAACTATTGCAATATTATTAAGCGTTATTGGCCAACTTTATCTTACAATAGTTGTTGCTATATTAATCGGAACGTATATCAGCAAAAGGAAATAAACAGGATTTTGTATCTTCATATTCAATTCGAAACACTCAATAAAAATGAGAAGACCAATCTATTTCTTTGCTTTCCTGATAATTTCATCAGCACTTATACTCAATTCATGCCAGAAAGATGAAGACGATCCTGGTAGTATTAACCTGTTTACCATTGAAGATGATATTGCCTTCGGTAAGCAATTCGATGAAGAGATAAAAAACAATCCTGCAGATTATCCTATTCTTGATTCAGTCCAATATGCTGCAGCTTATACTCATATTTATGGCATTCAGGATTCCATCCTGAATACCGGCCTGGTCGGATACGATGATGTCTTTCCATGGCGGATACGGATCATTAATAACGATACTGTCCTCAATGCATTTGCAGTACCTGGAGGATACACATATTACTATACAGGAATAATAAAATACCTCGATAATGAAGCTCAGTTCGCCGGTGTTATGGCTCATGAAATGGCTCATATGGCGCGCCGGCATTCCACCAATCAGCTTACAAAAGTATATGGAATTCAGATACTGCTAAGTATTATTTTAGGTGGCAGTAGTGATATGCTGACACAAATTGCTGCTGAACTTGCTGCAGGACTTGCTTCCCTTGCATTCAGCAGAGACCATGAATATGAAGCGGATGAATATGCAGTGAAATATTTATATTCCACATCTTATGATGCCCGTGGAATTGCCGGATTCTTCCTGAAACTTGAGGGCGCCCCTTCAGTTCCTGAATTCCTTTCTACCCACCCTTCTCCTGAAAACAGGATAGAAAAAATTGAAGAACACTGGCAGAGCCTGGGGGGAAAGGTTGGAAATACTTACGAGGTGTCGTACCAGAATTTTAAGGCGTTGCTTCCCTGATATCAGATGCCTGATACCAGTTTCCGGATTCAGGTATCTGGTATCTGGCATCTTTTTACTATTTTTGCTGCAAATTTGATACAATGCAGGAAGATCTCTTCAAAAAGGTTATCGCTCATGCCAAAGAATATGGTTTTATCTTTCAATCAAGCGAGATATACGACGGATTAAGTGCTGTTTATGACTACGGCCAGAATGGTGTTGAACTCAAAAACAATATCAAAGAATACTGGTGGAAATCAATGGTTCAGTACCATGAAAATATTGTAGGTGTTGATTCAGCGATATTTATGCATCCTACTGTGTGGAAAGCCTCCGGACATGTTGATGCTTTCAACGACCCCATGATCGACAATAAGGATTCCAAGAAGCGCTACAGGGCTGATGTTCTGGTGGAGGATTATTGTGCTAAGATAGAAGGGAAAATTGAAAAGGAAGTTATCAAAGCAGCAAAACGCTTTGGCGATGCTTTTGACAGGGGTCAGTATATTACCACCAACCCGAGAGTTGTTAAATACGCTGAACAGATTGAAAAGGCAAAATCCCGTCTATACAAATCAATGGAAGATGAAAATCTTGCTGATATCAAAGCTCTGATCGAAGAACTTGAGATCGCATGTCCGATGTCAGGATCAAGGAACTGGACCGATGTTCGTCAGTTCAACCTGATGTTTTCCACTCAGCTTGGTTCACTTGCAGAAGGAGCCAATACAATTTATCTGCGCCCGGAAACAGCACAGGGGATTTTCGTTAACTACCTCAACATACAGAAATCCGGAAGGATGAAACTTCCGTTTGGTATTGCACAAATCGGAAAAGCATTCAGAAATGAAATAGTTGCCCGTCAGTTTATTTTCAGGATGAGAGAATTCGAGCAAATGGAAATGCAGTTCTTTGTACGCCCGGGTGAAGACATGAAATGGTTCAAATACTGGACAGAGCAACGACTGGAATGGCACTACAACATGGGCATCCCGAAAGAAAATTACAGGCTCTACGAACATGAAAAACTGGCTCATTATGCCAATGCAGCCTTCGATATAGAATTCAAATTCCCCTTCGGATTCAAAGAACTGGAAGGTATACATTCACGTACAGATTTCGACCTGGGAGCGCATCAGGAATTATCTGGTAAAAAGATTCAATACTTCGATCCTGAATTGGAAAAAAGCTATGTGCCTTATGTTATTGAAACATCCATTGGGCTTGATCGTACTTTCCTTTCTGTATTAAGCTATGCTTACCAGGAAGAAAAATTAGAAGACGGATCATCAAGGCTGGTAATGAAATTACCCCCATTCCTGGCACCAATGAAAGCAGCCATTTTACCTCTGGTCAGTAAAGACGGACTTCCTGAGAAAGCAAGGGAAATAATGGACTCACTCAAGTATGACTTTATGTGTCATTATGAAGAGAAAGATTCTATTGGTAAACGCTACCGTCGCCATGATGCTATTGGAACCCCATTCTGCATAACAGTTGACCATCAGACGCTGGAAGACAATACCGTTACTATTCGCGACAGGGATACCATGAAGCAGGATAGGATTGATATTGGGAAGTTGCATGGAGTGATACAAGGTAAACTCAGAATAACGAATAACGAATAACGAAATCAGAAAGGGTGCAAATAGCCAATTCTCTTTGTGTCTATTGCGCTTAAGTTATTTCTTAACAAATTTCTTTACCACACTACTGCCAGATATATTTACTTTTACAAAGTATATCCCCTCCCTCAAATAAGAAACATCAAGCTTTTGATTGTTCATACTCTGAATTACTGCTTTGCCTGTCAGGTCAATGATACTAATCTTAAAATCTCTTTTGGTACCATTCAAATTGATGTTCAGGATATCTTCAACAGGATTTGGATATATATTAAACACAATATCTTCTTCCTTTTCATTAATTCCAGGAAAGGGGAAATTCGTGTATAACTCACCATTTTCCTTAAGGATATATCCATGATCACCAAAAAAGAATCTTGTGTAAATCAAATTTACAGAAGGGCCCATTAGCGGATGGCTCGTCCATGTTTGTCCTGCATCATCACTCTTAATATACTGTCCGTTATCTCCGACAATATGCAGTATTCCATCTGAATGATCTATTGAATTCAAATCACCTACAGGCAATGTAGCTGTATTGAACCAAATATCACCCTGATCGGTTGTTTTCAGAATAATGGCATCAGTGCCAACCACATATCCTGTATTTTCATCAGTGAAAATCAGATCCCTGAATTCTGTTTTTGTGGGCAGAAAATAGGATTGCTCCCAGTTCGCTCCGTAGTTTTCTATCTTGAGAATTATTGCATTATCCATAAAGTTTTTACAAATGACAAAGCCTGTGCTGTCATTAACAAAAAACATACGTGTTTCTGAATCAAACACATAATCCGTTGTTTCCATTATAGTGGCAGATGATCCATTATTATAAAACATCAGGTAAGAATTATTTGTACCTCCCGGGAAAAAACTAAAATATCCAAGCTGAGCAGATCTGAAAAACAAAGCCATGCCCCCTGTTCCGCCTGAGCCCATATCAGACCAAGATTGTCCGCCATCTTCAGTCAGGATCAGATCAGTTAACCCCTGGCACACCTCAACTATTATTCCAGTGTTATCATCTACAAAAAACATATTGTCAAGACTGTAACAACCCATATCCCCAGTTTTTGTCTTCACGATGCTGAAGTTCTCCATTCCGTTTGTAGACTTATACACAGTATACTTGCTTCCATGTGATCCAACTTTCTCATTCACAAAATAATATCCTGTAGATATGCTTGTAATACAAACATTTGTTCCTGGAGTAGAAATGTGTATCCAAGAATCCTGTGATATAGCAATGATTGCAGACAAAATAAACAATAATGCTATTGAAAATGATTTATAATTCATAAAGCAAGTTTATAAAATTACAAAGTGAAATTCCTTAACAAGGTACGATTCTATGCTTAAATAATCAATAAAAGAAATCACTTAATCAGAAATCATCTAATCCGGAATCATTATATCATCGCACCCTGAACCGAAAAAGTAGTTCCTGCCCGAAATCATAAGGAAAAGCATGCAATGTATCACCTTCCATAGATCTGATCTCAATTTTCCCATTTCTCCCAACCAATTCCGGATTGCTGTTTCTATACCACCAGTGGCGGTTCATTCCATCTTCCATATCATCAGTGAGCCGGAACTCATAACAACCAGGCACGAGCTTAATTTTGTCATTGTATGTAACAGAATCTTCAAACACTTCTCTTTCATAAAGGATCTCTCCAAGGTCATTGGAAATAAAATAGGAGTTTTCCCTGGCTCTGCCTTTATCATTGGTTTCAATATATAAATTAAATTCTTCAGGAAGAACGGAAGCAGTCTTAAATGCTGAATATAAATAATTATTCGCAGAATATTGATCTTCACTTCCATTGGGGCTCTCAATCCATACTTCAAAAACAGGATTTTCACTGATGGCTGACCAATCAGGTTGAGGCAAGCATACTTCTTCCTTTTCCATGAATTCAAGATTGCCATTCCACTGATATTTCATTTCTTCCTGTCCTTTGATCCTGTAGAAAATATCCAGTGTTTTTAAAGGATATTTTCCTGTATTTCTGATCACAATAATTGGGTTATCACAAATGGGATTTACCCTGCTGTAAGCATCATTTAATGAAGGAGCTATAATATCCTCGACTCTAACATCCAGTTCAAAATTAGGAGGTCCATAGGAGATTAACTGATGTGACATCCTGAATTCACCCTCTTTTTCACCATTGTCTTTATAGGGTTCAATGCCATAATCAAAGAGTATTGAATCTCCTGGGTTAACAATTTTAGTCAGTTCAAAGTTATATTCATCAACCTTAGTTCCCGGGCACCATCCTGCCCTGTCGAAAGGCCAGGTTCCACCCTGGGGGTATATAGGATTAAAGCCGCAATCTTTCCAGACATTCCATCTGAAATGATCCCAATCATTTATATAGTAGGTGTGAGTTTTACTATCCCACTCACAACAGTTCCTGGGCCCTGCATGCCCATGGCCACTTATCCTGGCACGAAGTATGTAAGCTGCTGCATCATCCCTTAAATACAATTTCCTTTTTGTAAGCAGGCTGTCATCAGAAATATGCTCGTATTTATATTTGCCAAAAGGGTATATATTCTCAACAGCTATTATATCTCTTGGTGGTGTTCCAGGGATCAGCAAAAATTTCAGATCCAGCAATTCCTGATTATTTCCTGACTCGATATCAACCAGACCATTTAACAAAGTGGCATAATCCGTAAGATCATATATCCATGTCCACCCTTGCTCACCACCCATCCAGAGTCTTTTCCCATAAGGTGTTACAAAACTACCCAGCTGAAATGCTTCTACAGTATCTCCCAAAGGTCGGAATAAAACTGTATGTGTAAGATAATCCCACTCACCACAGGGATACTTGTCCCCTTTGGTGGCAGAATCACATTTCAGACTTTTTACCATTAGTATCTTTTCCCATTTTCGCGGCCCCTGAGGAAACATGAATTTACCCCTGTAGGATTTACCCCATCCTTCAGGACTAGGATCATCAAAAGTGAATGCCTGAACAACAACAGTATCGCGTTGTTGGATAATCTGAGAATAGGAATTTGAGAAAACAAATATTGAAATGATCAATAAAAGTAATGGTAGTCGATAGCTCATTTGCTTTGCTTTTAAGGCAAAGATAAGAAGATATATATGAAATAGAGATTGCCGATTATGTGATTATTATATCAGCTTATCATTTAACAAGCACCTTCCTTGCAACTCTGCTCTTTTCTCCTATCACCTGTAGAATATATGCTCCTTTTGGAAAATGCCCAATATTTATTTGCTGATAATAGGTGTTTCCTGAAGGATTAATCTCTTGCTTCCATACAACCTTATTCAGCATATCGTGAATAACAATGCTAAATAATTCCTGGCTGTTCAGCTGCATTTCAATATTCAGTATGTCATGAGTAGGGTTAGGATAGATTTTGATATTATCAACTTGATCCTGTTCCTTTATTTTTACCGGAGAATCAATTAAAGGAGTTTCCCACAATCCACGGCCATAAGTAGCTGCAACCAGCTTTTGGGCAGTATAATTGATTTCCAGTTCATCAATCATCACGTTTGGTAATTCTGTATTGAAATCAACCCATTCGCCAAGGTCATCATCCATATAATATACACCAAGGTCTGTTCCGACATAAATTCCATTATTCGAACCACCTTCATAAACAGCACAAGTTGCTGGTATATTAGGCAGATTAAAGGTAACATTCTCCCATGTATCCCCACTATCGGTACTTCTATAAACAAGATCAGTACTAAAGCTTTGGAAAGTAACCCATACATGTTCCGGATTAACCGTTGATATAGCAATATCTGATATGAATGAATTTGACGGCAATCCTGCTTTGATATTCTTCCATGAAGAAGCATAATCGCTGCTCATCCAAATATTAGTTGCTGTTGAGACATACAAATAATTGGTATCAGAAGGAGCTATTTCCAGGCAATAAAACCTGCTGCCAGTACTAATATTTTCAGTGATTACATCCCAGTCATCACCCCTGTTATATGATCTGTAAACCTGATTTGAAGCTGAGTACAATGATTTTGGATTCACTG
>CAZDWF010000094.1:1917-14170 GCA_964508895.1 uncultured Bacteroidales bacterium | reverse complement strand
ATGGAGGTGGAACACCAGATCAATCTGCACAGTTTATAGGTAAGTATGTATTTGCTTCATCAACTTTTAATGCTGCACCTGTAAATCCGATTATCATGCCTCCTGATTCACTGCCGTTAACTTTTAATGCTGGTGATGATGCAGCGCAATTTGTTGGTGGTGGGTTATTTAAAGAATCACCTTGTGCTGATCCTGCTCAAACTGGTATTGAAATGAAATCAAACAACGAGTTGTTTTATATATGTTTTGATGGCAGTGGTGATGCAAAATTCGGAGTTTGGAGTTATAATTCTACTGAAGGAAAGCTTACTTTAACAATAAATATGAGTGGAAGCCCAGTGCCTTATGCAGTACAGATTACCAATGCAGTAGTTGCCAATAATGTGTTAACAGGAAATCTTGTTAACCTGCCATTGCCCCTAAATGCTTATTATGATATTGGTGCCGCAATCCCTGGCATGGGTTTAAACATGCAAATGGCCAGTGTAGCTGTTACTTTTAATAAGATACAGTAAGCAAGAGCTGACGGCTAACATTTGTAAGCTAAAAAAAGAGGTTGTTTCGATTTGTTTTGAGACAACCTCATTTTATTTTATCAATGCAATGGATGCTTTCATAATTCGTTTTTACATTATCTTTGAAACAAATTTACTAAACATGAAAAAGATCTTATTCACTATTTTATCTATACTGTTTTGTTTTTCACTTTCCGCTCAGCAGGACAGTTATGATGATTATGAAAAACTATGGGAGACAGAGAAAGTTTTTCAGATTCCAGAATCAGTATACTGCGATAATGATAATAATGTCCTTTATGTTGCAAATATAAATGGTAGCGCTGTTGTGAAGGATGATAATGGCTTTATCTCAAAATTGGGCAAAGATGGAAAGATAATAGAATTGAAATGGGTTGATGGGCTCAATGCACCTAAGGGAATGGGTAAGTATGGTGATATCTTATACATAGCTGATATTGACGAGCTGGTTGAAATTGATATCCATTCAGGAAATGTGTTGGACATCTATAAAGTTGAAGGAGCACAATTCCTTAATGATATAGCTGTCGACCCTGATGGTATTGTATATATTTCTGATACTCAAAATAATATAATCTACATCTTCGATGGAAACAGTGTTGGGGAATGGTATAGCAATGAAGAACTATATGGGCTTAATGGCTTGTTTTATCATGGAAATGCATTATATGCGGGAGGAAGGGACCTGATCCTGAAAATAAATCCATATAATAAAGCTTCAAAGATTGTTTCTGAGAATATGGGTGTTGTTGATGGTTTAAATATTGACGAATACCATAATTTTATTGTTTCTGATTTTCAGGGCAGAGTACAATATTTAAAGCCTGATAGTGAGTTTTATACATTGTTCAATACTGCTGATCAGTTGATAAATGCTGCTGATATTTATTATGATGTTGAGAGCAGAATTCTTTATGTACCGACGTTTAGAGATAATCGGGTCGTTGCTTATAAGATTAATTGAGAATTAAGAATTAAAAATTGAGAGGCTGTTTCAAAAGGAAATGAGACAGCCTCTTTTTTTTATTCATCTTTTATTTGGTTTTCAGCATGCTTCCTTTAAGTAATTGCTCACCAATTGTAATATTATAAAAGTATAACCCATTTGGCACTGAATTTCCTGATTGGTCTTTTCCGTTCCATAGAATTTCATATTCTCCATTTCCATCAACTTTGATGGTGATCAGCCTAATGGATTTGCTATAAACATCGTAAATAGTCAGTATTGCGTAACCTTTGAAGTTATTTTCTACCAGGAATTTAATATTTGCATTATCTGTAAATGGATTAGGGTATGAATAGGTTTTTAGCTCTTCGTATTCAGCAAGAAATGGCTCTTCAAATTCTAGCCCGGTAGGACCAGGGTTAACCCCGAAAGTTGTAAACGGGCTTATTACATTATAACAGATGCTTATATCAATGACCTCAGCCTTTATTTCTTCAGCTTCTGGTGAGTTAGGTGGAAAAGAATAATACTGAATCATGAGATATTCAATCTTCTTTTTGGCCCAGATCTTAATGGTAAACATATAGTTTTCATTTAATGAATCTGTCATTACAAAGTCATATTCAAATGATTGTGGTACACCAAATGCATCTCCTGTAAAAGTTACCAGTACGGAATCGGGAACAGCATATCTTCCTGCAATTATAAGTTGGTGGCCAAGGTAAAGATTGGTGAGTGGATTTGGATATAGTTCTTCAACAATATCAGGATTAAAAGTAATTTGTGTGTTGATTAATATTGGATATCTTATCATCATGTAAAATTCGGATATCATTTCTTCCAGTTCGTTGTCGAGAAGGAATTGGCATAATCCATTATTTTGTTGTGCTATCATTGACAATAAGCTCTGATTCACGTTCATGCCTATTCCGAAAGTATGAATCTCCAGTCCGTTAACATTGTAATAGCTAAGTTGATCCTGTATGTGTTGCAATAATGCATTCTGGTTTGTAATGCCAACGGTTGGATGCCCGTCTGTGAAAAAGATAATTATGTTGGCTTTAGTAGTGTCATTATTAGTATAATCCTCAATAGATTCTGTAAAACCTCCTGATATGTTTGTTCCTCCACTTGCATAAATATTATCAATAAATGCGAGTGCTTCATTTTTATATAATTCGCAAAACTCTACATGGTCAGGTTTAAATGAAGTTACTGAAGTTTCAAATTTCACCAGGTTAAACATATCTCCATCATTGAGGTTGTTTACAATAAATGATGCTGCATTTTTAGCCTGGACAATTTTATCTCCTGACATAGATCCGGATTCATCTATCATTAATGTGAATATTTTTTGAATATAATTATTAGAATCACCAGGATCAGGTTCAACAATTAGGGTGAAAAATCCATCTCCATAATCATCACAATCATTGGTTCCTGAATCAAGGAAAGTGCTGAATCCAAATAGCCCCAATTCATCCGCACTGAGCTCATATTCAATTTCAAGGTCTGTGTTTGGGATCATCTCAAAAGCTTCGTAATAAACCATAGCACTGTCACCGTAATTATTGATAGATGTTGGGGAATGACTGGTCATGTCTATACTGTTAATTGCCCTTTCTGAGGTTAAGAAGAAATCAAGCTTTAATGAGTTTACAATGCTGCTCTGAATTAAATCATATCTGTTTGGGTATTCAAAAGTTACTATGTTATACTTATAGGGTAGCAATTGCACATATGTTATTTCAACTATCAACACCGAATCATTTTCAACAGTTTCTTCGAGATTAAAAAACAGAGGAGCGTCACCAAGATATTCTATTAAATTAGGATCGGGAGTGCCGCCACCGGGAAGTGTTGTATCCTGTGGTGTAGGAACGAAAACGGCAGTATTCCATACACCATTATTGTACCATCGCAAACTTGTAGCACTGGCTTCTTCATGTAGAGGGAAAGCATATTTTGGAGTAACAGTATCACCAGTTGTATTCCTGAAATATTGTGTGGATATTATAGTTGCAATCTGCTGATTGACTATAACATCTATTTCTGTTGATTCAAGGGTGAAATAAATTCCAAGGGTTGCATCTTTGATAATTACTCCACTTGAGAAAGCTGAGAGAGCAAAGAATATCAGGAATAGGAATGTGAGTTTGCATTTCTTCATGATAATTGGATTTTAGTGTTAATAAATTCAAATATTAAGAAGTAAAGAAGCAATTTAGAATTGGCAGGCAAGGGTTTCAGGTTCTAATATATTTATGACATTAATAAACACATAATGGTTGCATTGTTTAATAAAAAAAGCCCCTGTAAATCTGATCTATTAATATATTATTTAAGCCATTTATCAAGCCAGTTGAAGAATGTCCGCTGCCATAGAATTCCATTCTGAGGTTGTAACACCCAATGGTTCTCATCAGGAAAATATAGGAACTCAGCAGGAACATCTTTTAATATTGCTGCATTGAATGCCGTCATTCCCTGTGTGAATACCACCCTGTAATCAAGCTCCCCATGAATGACCAATATCGGCGTGTCCCAGTTCTGAACATATTTATGAGGTGAGTGCTTGTATGCTTCCCTGGCTATCTTATTATCCGCTTCCCAGAATGCACCGCCTTTATCCCAGTTCTCAAACCACATCTCTTCTGTCTCCAGATATTGAGCTTCTTCATTAAAGATGCCGTCGTGAGCAATAAAAGCTTTAAATCTTCCATCGTGATTTCCTGCAAGATAAAATACAGCATAACCACCTGCACTTGCACCTATAGCACCTAAACGATTTTCGTCAATATATGCTTCTCTGGAAAAATAATCAATGGCGGTGAGGTAATCCTGCATGCTCTTACCATGATAATCACCACTGATCTGTTCCTGCCATGCCTGTCCGAACCCTGAGACTCCTCTTCTGGCTGGTGCAACAATTATATAATCATTGGCAGCCATGATCTGGTAATTCCAGCGATAGTGGAAGCTTTGGCTTAATGGGCCCTGTGGTCCGCCTTTGCAATATAATAATGCAGGATATTTTTTTGCAGGATCGAAGTTAGGAGGGAAGATCAAAAACACCTGCATATCTTCTCCGTCATGAGTTTTGATCCAGTGCTCTTCTGTTTTAGCCATGGTAAGCTGATCCAGTAATTCTTTATTGGTAAAAGTGATTTGATCAGAAGCTCCATCTTCGGGATTTATTGAAAAAAGCTCATAGGGCATAGCCATTGTTTGCATAATGCCAACAAGTTTGTCTCCTGCTATTGTCACTCCCCTGTAATCATGTAATCCTTCTGTTACTTGCTTTATTACTCCGGATTCAAGATTGTAATTGTAAACCTGAAAGGCACCATGCCAGTCGGAAGTGAAATATATATCTTTTCCATCGGCTGTCCAGCAGATACTTCCTGCATTCTGGTCGAAACCTTCAGTAGCATATTTCATATCTCCGGTATTGAGATCCATAATGAACAAACGATTCTGATCGGATTCGTATCCTTCTCTTTCCATGCTTTCCCATGCCATATAATTGCCATCAGGTGAGAATAATGGAGCTACATCAAAGCCCATCATACCTTTGGTTATATTTTTCGTTTCACCAGATTCAATATTGTAAAAGTAAATATCTGAGTTTGTTGACAGGGTAGCTTCCTTGCCATATAGTTTCTTACAGGTATAGGCGATTGTCTTACTATCTGCTGACCAATCTACTTGCTCAATACCTCCAAATGGTTTCAGAGGGGCCTGGTATGGTTCTCCTTCCAGGATGTCTTTCTCATTCCATACCCTGCTACCATCATAATCAGCAAAGAAAACATGGCTGTATGTATCTACCCAGTGATCCCAGTGGCGGTACATGGCATCATCCATTAATCTGCCTGATGCCAGAGGAAGGCCTTCGTAAAGGCTTTTAAATTTATTTTCCAGGATGACTTCTTTGCTGAATAAAATTTTACTTTGATCGGGAGAATATTTGAATCCTGTAATTCCTCCTTCAATATCTGAGACCTGCTTGCGATCAGTTCCATCAGGATTCATTTCCCATAACTGATATGAACCACTTTCCGATGTAAGGAAACCTATCTTTTTTCCATCAGGAGTCCAAATTGCATTGTATTCACTTTTTGGAGTTTCACTTATCTGTAAAGGATTGCTTCCGTCAATGTTAATGGTATACAGATCACGATTTCCTTTGTTGTCTTCAATGGAATAATATGAGACTCCATATAAAATAGTTTTTCCATCGGGAGAAACCTGCGGGTCACCTAGCCTGCCGAAAGCCCACAATACTTCGGGGGACATCCTTCCGTTCTCTACCGTAACTTCAGGTTTCCCTATTACTTTCTGATCTTTTTGTTTCTTCTCAGCTGGGCTGCATGCCATTAAACTGATAAGAATGAATAAAGTGAATAAACGCAGTGCAGTTTTCATAGTAATTTTGTTTTAGTGTTAAGCTTATAAAATTCGCAAAATCTAAGTTAATATCAAAATACTTTGAATTAAAAATGTAATAAGCATTAATATGTCATTTTTATAAATTAAATAATTATGTTATATTTACAGTATTAACCATAAAACAAGAAAATATGAAAAAAACATTAGGATTTTTAATCTTAGCATTACTTATTGCCGGATCATCTTTTGGGCAATTTGAGAAAAAGAGCTGGATGGTTTCCGGGGCAGGTTTTTTTGACATGGGAGGTTTTAATACTACAGTGAAAGCACCAGCACCTATTGGAGATCTTACCTTTAACATGTTCTCAGGTGACTATTTATTTAATACCAGATTTGCATATTTTGTTATGGATAATCTGGGTATAGGGCTTGATACAGAATTAGATATTGTAGGCGGAGGTTTTCAGCCAGATAATACAGCAGCCAAAGCAATATATTTGCCAAATACAGACTATAAAGAATCTGAAGGTGAATCATCTTTCTTTATCGGACCTATTGTGAGATATTATATCAATATTGGTAAATTGATTGCTATTTTCCCGGAAGTGTCATTTGGATATAGAAGTTATGGAGCAATTGAGTATGCGGAGTATAAAAATGCTGCTGGCAATAAAGTTGAAGAGAAGTTGGTTTATAATGCTGGTGGATTCGGATTTAATGCAGGAGTGGGCGTTGCATTTAAATTGTCAGAGAGATTTGCTCTTGATTTTTCAGGAAGATTTGGCGGTGGAAAGATTAGCGGAAAAGTAAAAGATGAATCAAAATGGCCTTCAGGATCTGGAAATGTTAATGCGCCCGATATGGACCTGGATGTTAATTTTGGAAACATTGACCTTATGATCGGTTTCCAGGTTTTCTTTGGAGGACCGAAGAAATAATTAATAATTAAGCCCTTCGACAAGCTCAGGGTTAAGGATTAACTATTAAAGGAGGCTCTGGTGGGTCTCCTTTTTTTGTACTTTTTTTAATTTTTTATCGTTTTGGATTTATGAAAGATATGATTTTACCTCTTTTTGTATTTTTTCTTTTGCTTTCAAATATTACTATTGCCCAGGATGATAAGGATTTGATCGCATGGAGTTCTGACAGGCCGTTGAGTTGGGATGATTTTAATGGGTCACCTGAAAAAAGATCGGATTTTGATGCACTGACCGCTGCTTCTTTCGGGTTCAGTTATGAATATCTTTCAGGAAAGTATTACAGGTTTATTATAAAGGTTGGCTTTGATAAAAACCATTCCTGGGTGAAAAGAGAAAATGCAACTGAAGATTTGCTTAAACATGAACAGGGACATTTTGATATCAATGAGATCTTTGCTCGCTTATGCATAAAAGAGCTTCAGAATGTAAGAGTGAAAAATATGGATAAGTTCGGAAAGGAAGTTGAAAAAGTTTTTGATAAGATCAGCAGGAAAATGTCTGATTTTCAGAATGAATATGACAGGGAAACCGATCATTCAAAAGTGAAGGATAAGCAGATTGTATGGAATGCGAAAATAGAAAAACTTCTAAAAGAAACCGCTGAATATAAGATCAAGGAGATACAGGTGGAATTTGATTAAACCAGATCAATTTTCTCTACAGCAAACTTATTGTATTCATATTCCTGGATGAGCTCTTTAAAAACATCTTTCACATATTGTATCCTTTTTGCCTGCCATGCATTACTGCCTGCAAATGAAAATCCTTCATCAAGCTTCCCCTGTGCTGCGTTAAACAAAGCTTGTGCGATACAGTATTTTACTTCTTTATAATTGCATGTTTTCAGACATTTCCATGGACATTTTACGGGTTTTGTATAACCATTATTTATGCTTTTCACAAAATCATTGAGAATTACTCTTCCAGGAAGGCCTACAGGGCTATCAATAATGGTAATATCTTCTTCTTTACAATTAATGTAATTATTTTTGAACTCTATAGAAGCATCACATTCATGAGTGGTAACAAAGCGTGTTCCCATTTTCACTGCACTGGCTCCCATTTCTAAGGTTTTATAAATATCTTTTCCGGTATAAATACCTCCGCCTGCAATAAGTGGGATTTTTTCTCCTGTCTTTTGTTCAAAATCATTTAAAACATTTAGTGTATCATTAAGCAACTTCTCAAGCTTATTGTCAGGATGGTTCAGCTCCTTATTAGCAAATCCCAGGTGACCTCCGGCAAGAGGGCCTTCCAGGACGAACCCGTCCGGAATTCTTCCGAATTTATTCAACCAACTATTAATAATGATACGTGTTGCTCTGGCTGATGATACTTTTGGAATGAACTTGGTTTTTGTTGACTCGAACAATTCAGCTGACACATTTTTCGGACGATTCAACAGGAGTCCGGCACCTATTATAATTATATCTATTTCTTCTTCAATAGCTACTTTGAAAAGATCATCAAAATCAGTAATGGCCAGCATAAGATTAACTCCTAATATACCATCTGTTTTAGACTTGGCTTTTCTTATTTCTTTTTTTAAAGCCCGTTTATTGGCTTCCCTGTAATTTTTAATATAATCAGGTTCTGTCAAACCAATTCCTACGGCAGAAATGATCCCAACACCGCCTTCATTGGCAACTGCGGAAGCTAATCCTGATAATGAAATACAAACACCCATTCCTCCCTGCACAATTGGAATTTTTGCTTCAATATCTCCTATTTTAAGTGGTTTCATTAGTTTTTGATAAGTAGAATTAGTATAAATGTAATTTTTTGCAATATTAAATCAATGGAGTAGGGGATAAAAGATATTTGTGATAACTGGAGTTAACCTGTGGTAATTAGTATAAAAATGGGCTGGATGGTATTTATTTTGGGGTGAATGGCATTGACAACCTATATTTTTTTCATTGCTTCTTTAACATTTAAAATGTACTGTCGCGATATTGCAATGCTTTCATCAACTTCCCTGAGATGGATTAGATAATCTTTAATGCCATTTTCAATATTCTCGACATATTTTAAATTTACGATAGAAGTACGATGGCATCTGATCAGAAAAGGATAATTCTGAAGCATCTGTTCAGCATTGTTCAGGGTGTTCCTGATAAGACTTTTCTTAAGGTTGTTTTTATCTTTCCAGAATATTTCAATATAGTTATTAGCAGACTTAATTAATACGATTGAATCAACTTTAAGGCTAAAACTGTCTGATTTACTTTCTGACTCAAAAATGATTGTAGCATCAGATTCCTTTACAGAAGCAGGATTGGAGTGAGGTTGGGCGGGGTCTGTAAATGATTTAATACGATCACGAAGCAATAAATTCTGACTAAGTACTATTAGTAATACAACCGGAAGCAGTCCAAGCAACAGTATCTTCGATGCGGAATAGAAATTGATCTCAATATTTCCCAGGTATTGAGAGTAAAATGAAAAAGCTGTTGAAATCAGCATCCATATTATAAAATTCAGGATAACATCTTTTCTTATCGTCCATTGATCTGAGACAAACAGCTTTGGGAGCAGAGATGGAATGAAAATTAGCATAATGCATAACAATAAAAAAATAATAACGCCAAATCCGGCAATAATTAATAGTTTATAGTTAAAGTCATATATGGCCGGATCAATAGGTTGAAAGAATAAGATAAACAAGAACATTCCCAGACTGATCCCCAGTATGATCTTCAGCTGACGGATAAAGTCATGACTAAAAGGAAATTTTTTGTTAAGGAACTCCAGCATTATGAGTAGTTAGTGGTATTATTCGTTTCTAATTCCCTGTATATTTCAGGATATATTAATTAATCGCCAAAGTTACGTTAAAAATTAGTGATTAGAAAGTTTTATATTTGTGTAAGCCTTTATGTCAAAAATGATAGCCATGAGATTATTCCGAACAATTCTCCTTTTTATTTCCATTGTTTCGATTGATGTTCATGGACAATGGATGCCTTGCCCAGGACTGGAAGGTGCTGATATTTCTCAGATTTTAGTCTATGATTCTATAATGCTTATTTCAGGAACTGGAAATGGTGTTTTTAGAAAGCATCTGAATGAACAGGAATGGTATTTGGAGCATTACAATGGTTATTACAGAAGACTAAGGGCAAATGATACTTGTATTTTTGCAGCCAACGATTCATGGTATACGAATTTTGCAAGATCATTTGATTCAGGAGAAACATGGGAAGAATTGGACGATGTATACTCCCTGGAAATAATAGGAGAAAAAGTATTTATTATTGCATCACCGGGAATGGGAACTCATATATTTAGATCAGATGACAATGGTGATACCTGGGTTTTAATAAAAGAAGATGCAAATATTTATTTTTGGCATTTGTTTGCCAATGACTCTACACTTTTTTGTACGAATGAAGTAAATGACTCGGCCATTATTTCACAAGACATGGGTGCAACCTGGGAAACAATCTCAATGGAATATGATTATGGAAATATTTGGGCTGAGGCGATATACAATTATAATGGGATTTATATTGCAGGAACCTATATGGGTAATGGGATATATTATTATGATACTTCACTGGATCATTGGTTCAGCTTCAATAATAATACGGAATATGTATATCCTAAATGTTTTATAGAGATAAATGATACATTATATTGTTGTGCTTATTCTGGTTTTTATAAGTTCATCCAGCAGGATAGCACATGGGAAAATCAAACTGTATCACTAGGGAATATTGAAGTAAATAGTGCTTTTCAGTTGGGTGAAAGGATATATCTTGCTACATCCCATGGTCCATATTATAGGGATGATGGCATGGAATGGATGCAAGAGATCAAAGGACTTTATCAACTAAATGTTCAGCAAATTATTCCGGCAAATGATACTATATATGCTTTATCTGATGATAGATTGTATTTTGCACTCAATGCTGAAATTGGTTTTGATACTCTTGAAACAGACTGGATAACACCCCCGAAAAATATAATTACTACGGATACGATATGGTATGCCGGCAGTGATAGCGGATTTATGAAATCTGATAATTCGGGTTACTCGTGGAGTTACTTTAATGATGGGTTTGAGTTTAATCCCAGTTCATATCAGGTCGCTGTGACAAATGAATATTGCTTTGCCTCAAATGGTGGATTATACAGAGCGCATAAAGATACTATGTATTTCAGGAGGGTTCCAAACTGGATCGGCAATACAAGTGCCAGGTATTTGGCAAGTATAGATGAGGTAATATTTGCAAGTATATCTAATGAAGGTGTGTTCAGATCTGGGGATTTTGGCAATACTTTTCAGCATATTACTGAGAGCTCATCATTTGATGATGAAATACATGTAATTGATGGAAAGGTTTATATCTACGGTTATACAGAAGTATATCGTTCTTCTGATTTCGGACTTAGCTGGGAATTATACCAGGATTCAATCTATAAAGGTTGGCATGCTCCATTGGATGTTTTAGATGAAACGATGGTGATAGCCTCCAGTTTTGCCCCCATGAATGATGTTTGGATTAATATTTATTCGCCAATGTATCCTGATGGATTGATGATAAATGATAATATTGAATATTCATACTGGCCTTGGTCATATGATGTATTTGTAAGAAATCATGATATTCTTGTAAGCCTGAGTAATAACAGCATCTGGTACAGAAACGATCTGAGTGTTAGAATTCCAGATGAAGAGGAATCTTTGAAAGAAGAAAGAAGAATTAAGATTTACCCAAACCCGGCAATAGAATATATTAATATAGAATGCGAGTGGGAAATTTCTGTGTTTCAGCTTTATGATATATGGGGAAGAAAATATATTGAAAGAAATATAAATCGTGAAAAGTGCCTTATTGATTTAAACGGTCTGGAAAGCGGAGTGTATTTTATCAGGATTAAAAGTGGTGATAAATGGACTTCCGAGAAGATAATACTCTATTGATATTATATGGAAGTAGATAAGAGATTCTTCTTGTACAATCGATTTTTTTTTATAATTTTGCAGTCCTGAAAATAACGGCGAGGTAGCTCAGAAGGTTAGAGCGTCGGATTCATAACCCGGAGGTCCCGAGTTCAATTCTCGGTCTCGCTACAAGCAGAAAAAACCCCATCATGATTTTTCATGATGGGGTTTTTAAGTTTATATCCCTGAGAATCAAATTTATTTGAATTCTCAGGGATATAAACTTAAAAATCTAATGCGAAGCATTAGGTTTTTTGTGCTTGTAAAGCACCCTCTGCGCAGAATCGGCGGAGCCAATTCTCTTCAAATAAATTGTCAATTAGTAATTTAAATGGAAGATTAAATTTAACATTACTAATTACTCATTGCAAATTTATTTGCGTTCTTCAGGCTTAAACTTAAAAATCTAATGCGAAGCATTAGGTTTTTTGTGCTTGTAAAGCACCCT